>WGMW01000008.1 GCA_016124845.1 Flavobacteriales bacterium | reverse complement strand
TTATTTCATTTTGGTCATCATCGACCTTTACTTTCTGGCATAGAATGTCCGTAAGGCTGTATTGGTGAATGACTCTGATACCTATCGGATTCCATTATCTTCTTAACTAAGTGTAGTCGAAATTCGGAAGCTCGGATTGCCATCCTACAACTGTTGGGAGGCAATCCTTTGCTCCGAGTTGGCATCCAACAACTGTGGGGTGCGAATCCGTCAGTCCAGATTCCCATCCTACAACTGTTTGGTGGCAATCCTTTGCTCCGAGTTGGCATCCAACAACTGTGGGGTGCGAATCCGTCAGTCCAGATTCCTATCCTACAACTGTTTGGTGGCAATCCTTTGCTCCGAGTTGGCATCCAACAACTGTGGGGTGTGAATCCGTCAGTCCAGATTGCCATCCTACAACTGTTGGGAGGCAATCCTTTGCTCCGAATTGGCATCCGACAAGCGTTGGGTATTTACCGTTAGCTCTGGATCGACATCTTAAAACGGTAGAAGGCGAGCCCTCTGCCAGTTTATGTATGTATCTGCCACTCTTTCCACCCTCTTTTTGGGGCAGCGCATTGCCAAGGATTATTCAGGCGCGGGCGGGTTGGCGCCTTATTTCCTTTTGGTCATCATCGACCTTTACTTTCTGGCATAAAAAAAGCCCCGCAACTGCGAGGCTCGTTTTACCCTTGTTCGGTCGGGTTATTTGTCATCATCGCCCAGATCGTCAAAACTGAGGTTTGAACTGTATCCGTTGCTGCTTGCATCGACCGTTTCGCTGACCTTTTCCTCCGTTTCGTTGTCCATTTCGTTTCCGTAGTCTTCTCCCTTCTGGTCTTTTATGTACGCAATGGCCTCCTCCAACCCTTCGGCAAACTTCTGGAAGTCTTCTTTGTAAAGAAAGAGCTTGTGCTTGTCGTAATGGAACTTGCCATTGTCGTCAATTCTGCGTTTGCTCTCGGTAATTGTGATGTAGAAATCGTTGCCACGGGTTGCTTTCACATCAAAGAAGTAGGTTCTTTTTCCCGCCCTTACAGGCTTGGAAAAAACATCTTCTCGCCTGCTCATATCCTGTCCATCCATCTGCTCAATAGTTTTCGACTACATCAAATATATAAATGTTTCTGTCGAAAGAAAGCTAACGTTTGTCGAAGATATTACGCTGTCTTGCGCTGATCGTCCTCTAAAAGTTGCTTGTGGTAGAGCTCTGCGTACGCTCCGTTCAGGTCCAGAAGTTGCTGATGATTGCCGCGTTCGATGATGCGTCCCTTGTCGAGCATGACGATCTGATCGGCATGTTTTACGGAGGAAACGCGATGGCTGATGATGATGGTGGTCTTGCCCTTCATCAGGTCTTTGAGGTGACCGAGGATCTTCTCTTCCGTCTCCGTGTCCACGGCCGAAAGGCAGTCGTCAAAGATCAGGATCTCTGGGTCGCGGATAATGGCGCGGGCAATGGAAATACGCTGCTTCTGCCCACCCGAAAGCGTAATGCCGCGCTCACCGATGTGCGTATCGAATCCTTTCGGGAATTCGATGATGTTGTCGTAAATGTCGGCCTGCTTGGCGGCCTGATGAACCTGTTCTTCGGTCATGGTTCCCATGGCATCGCCAAAGGCAATATTGCGCGAAATGGATTCGGAGAACAGGAACACATCCTGCGGCACATACCCAATGCTCGACCGTACCGAGGTGAGATTCAGTTCCTGTATGGGTTTGCCATCGATAAGCACTTGACCGCTGGTGGCATCATAGGTTCGGGTAATGAGCGATGCGATGGTGGATTTTCCGCTTCCCGTTCTTCCCAGAATGGCCAAGCTTTCTCCCTGTTTCACTTCGAAGTTGATGCCATTCAGCGCACGGGTGCCGCTATCAGGATAAACGAACTCCACATCCTTAAATGTGATATTGCCTTTGACATCGGTGCGTTGCTCCACCGTGTTCACAATTTCAGGCTCGGTACTTAAGAATTCATTGATACGGGTCTGTGAGGCAGCCGCCCGCTGAACGATGCTGGTGATCCAGCCAATAGCGGCAAATGGCCACGTGAGCATATTGATGTAGATGATGAACTCGGCAATATTGCCAACGGTCACTTCGCCCGACATGGATTGCATACCACCCACGTAAACGGTCAGCAGCGTACTGAGGCCGATCAAGGTCAGCATGGTGGGGAAAAAGAGTGCGTTTATCCGCACCAGTTCAAGCGATGTGTCCTTGTATTTTTCCGTTTCCTTCTCAAATACATCACTCCACATTTCCTCTTTTGCGTACGCTTTCAGAACGCGAATGCCCGAGAAACCTTCCTGCACAAACGTGCTCAGTGCGCTCAATTGTCGCTGAACACGCTCGCTACGAATGTTGATCATTCTACTTACGTAGTAGATGGTGATGGAAAGTACTGGCAGCGGAGCAAGCACATATGCCGTGAGCTTCGGACTCACGCTCAGCATATTGTACACCACCAGAACAACCAGAACCGACAGGTTGATAGCGTACAGGACCGCTGGTCCGAGGTACATCCGAACCTTCGTCACATCCTCAGTGATGCGCGTCATGAGGTCGCCTGTGTTGTTGCGTTTGAAGAATGCCAGCGACAGTTGCTGGTAGTGATGATAGATCTCGTTTTTAAGGTCGAATTCGATCATACGGCTCATCACTACAATGGTCTGCCGCATCAGAAACATGAAAATGCCTTTGAAAACCGCTGCCAGAACGATGACAAAGCCAAAGAAGAACCAGATGCTGATGGCCGTGTCGCTCAGGTAACTTTTGAAAGGCGTGTTGGCGAAATGGACATCGATCACGCTGATCTCCTGCATCAGGTCGAACGCCAACCGCACGATCTTGGGCGGAAGGATCGCATAAACATTGCTGATGGTAACGAACAGAATGCCGAGCAGAAACCGCACGCGGTATCGCCAAAAGTACTTGTTAAGATGTGCCAGCGACCGCATAAATCAGCTCCGAAATCCCAGAAAATAGTTGCAGAAAATAACCATACTTTTGCCCAAAGTTAGGAATGTTTGACCGCTTCGATGTTGAAACGTTGATTGTTTCGGAAAAGTGGTCGTGAGAGCATAACAGGAGGTTGGAAAAAAGGTTCTTTGAGGCATGTTGAGCAGACGACATTTGAGGGTGAAAGTAATGCAGGCGTTGTTCGCCTATCAGCGTTCGGAGGGCGCGGAATTGGCCGTAGGCGAGAAGTTGCTGAAGCAAAGCTTGGAAAAGATCTACGACCTCTACATCCACCATCTTTCACTTCTTGTAGAGGTTCACACCTTCGCTGCAAAGCAGATAGAAGAAGGTAAGAACAAGCTGATGCCTTCTCATGAAGACCTCAACCCGAACATGCGTTTCGTGCAGAACCGTGTGCTGCTACAACTCAAAGACAATCCACAGCTCGAAAAGCAGATAAGTGCCCGCAAGATCAATTGGGCTGATCAACTCGAACTCATCCGCAGAATTTTCTCCGCTTTCAAAGCATCGGACGACTTTCAGCAGTACATGAATGGCCCTGAGCCTACCTACAAGGACGAGCGCAGAATTGTTTATCGTCTGTATGAGGATTTCCTGCTGCCGAACGAACATCTGCAATCCATCTTTGAGGAGAAGAGCATTTTCTGGATCAACGACTTTGAGCAGGTGAGCGGTATGGTCACGCGCACCATTGGCGATTTCAAAAAGGATGTCGATTTCGGTGGAACGCTCATCCCACTTTATAAGGATGAAGAAGAGGACAGGCAGTTTGTGCTTGATCTTTTCAGAAAAACGGCCACGCACAGCGGTGAGTTTCAGAAAATGGTGGAGGAGAAATTGGTGAACTGGGACATGGACCGCATTGCCACCACCGACATTCTATTGATGAAAATGGCCGTGTGCGAGTTCATGTACATGAAGTCGATTCCGACCAAGGTGACCATGAACGAGTACATCGAGATATCGAAGGAATACAGCACGCCAAAGAGCAATGTGTTCATCAACGGGATTCTCGACAAACTGCTTGCCGACCTCAAGGCAAGTGGAAAAGTGAAGAAGATCGGCAAGGGATTGATCGGTGGATGAACCGCAGTGATCATTACATTTGCGTCCGTTCTCAATTTCGATTTAACAACAATAATTAAACGACTATGAAAAAGTTAGCAGCAATGCTTTTTGTGGCAGGTGTTTTCTTCGGTTGTGGTGAGAAACCTGCTGGTGAAGGAAAAATGGACACCGATGTGGTTTCGAACCCTGCAACGGCCGAAAACGGATCTGGAACAGATGCAAGTGTGGCGGTTCCTGCTTTCACGTTTGAGAAAGAGGTGCACGATTTCGGAACCATCGTTCAGGGAGAGAAAGTGGCCTATTCGTTCAAATTCAAGAACACAGGCGAAGGCGACCTGATCATTACCGATGCCAAAGGAAGTTGCGGTTGCACCATCCCAGAATGGCCGAAAGAGCCGATCGCTCCAGGTGCGGAAGGCAAGATCGATGTGGTCTTCAACAGCGAAGGAAAATCTGGTCAGCAGAACAAGAAGGTGACCATTACTGCAAATACGAATCCAGCCACTACGGTACTTGCCATCAACGGAATGGTGGAAGTTCCAGTAGGCGAATAAATCAAAGCGTATGCTTCAGAATCTATTGGGCGAGGGTGGAAGCACCATCCTCATGTTCGGACTCATGTTCCTGGTGTTTTACCTGTTCATGATCCGTCCGCAAATGAAGAAGACCAAAGAGGAAAAAGAGTTCCGTTCTGCATTGAAGAAAGGCGACCGTATTGTAACGATCGGTGGCATACACGGCAAAATTGCGGAGGTGAAAGAAAGCACGATCACCATTGAAACAGGTGATGGCGGCAAGCTCAAGATAGAGAAGTCGGCCGTGTCGAAGGACAACTCCGTAGGTCTACAGCAGAACAATTGATCTTTTTCTAATTTGGCTGCATGTCCAATTCCATTGCAGCCAGAATATGGGAAGCCATCGAACCACGTCTCAACAGGCGTTCGGTGGCTTTCATGCTTTGTCTGCTTCTCTCGGCCCTGTTCTGGTTGCTCACATCGCTCTCTAAAGAGTATGTGGATGAGGTTCAGATTCCGATCCACTACAACGGAATTCCAGAGGATGTGCTGGTTGTGAACGAACCTACACAGTTCGTAACGGCCGAGGTGAAAGGTTTTGGTTTCGATCTGCTTTGGAATTGGCTCAAGATCGAGTCACTTGATCTATCGATCGATGCGTCCCCATCAGACCTTCCCACCATCACGCGCCAAGGTGCCGAACTGCATTATTTCCTCACCAACAGTAAGGATGGAAAGACGATCGATGCAGGAGATGATCAGGTTCAGATCATCAGCGTACGACCCGACACGGTCTTTCTCCAGTTCAAACCGAAATATCTGAAACAGGTGCCTGTGAAATTGGATGCCACGTTCTCTTTTCAGAAACAATACGGTATTGTCTCAGAACCAGTGCTTGTGCCAGATTCGGTGCTCGTAATTGGCCCCAGGGAAATGGTTGATACCATCAATGCGGTTTATACCGAGCCGCAGACCTTTTCGGGTCTGGATGAAAGCGTGACCACCGAAGCGAAATTGCGGAAGTTTGGGGATAATGAGAACCTCAGCTTGAGCCACAGCGCGGTGCAAGTGGAGGTGAACGTGGTGGAATTCACCGAAGGAACGGTGACGGTCCCACTGAATGTCATCACCGATATGAAAGCCTCTGTTCAGGTCTTCCCGCAGGAAGTGGAACTGCGTTATCTGGTTCCACTGCCCGATTTCGACAAGGTTGAGCCATCGCAGTTTCAGGCATCGGTGGTGCTGGACAATGAGACCAAAGACAATTCGCGGCTGGTAGTTTACGTTGAAGAGCAACCCATCAATGTACGGCAGGTGCGGGCAGATCCGCCACAGGTGGAATTCATTATACAGAAATGAAAGTTGTAGGGATAACAGGTGGTATTGGAAGTGGGAAAACAACGGCCTGCAAAGTGTTTGAGCAGTTGGGCGTGCCTGTCTATTACGCAGACAACCGCGCCAAGGAGTTGATGGTGAATGATAAAGTGCTGAAAGATCGCATCGTTGCGGCTTTCGGAGATGAAGCCTACATCAACGGAAGGTTGAACCGTGCTTATCTGGCGGCTCAGGTCTTCAATTCCAAGGAGAAACTTTCGGTGTTGAATGGAATCGTTCATCCTGCGGTGGCAGACGATTTCGATCAATGGTTGGAGCAGCAGACCTCTGATTATGTGCTGAAGGAAGCGGCCATTCTCTTTGAGAGTGGAGCGTATCAGGATGTGGATATTTCTGTGTTGGTCATCGCTCCCGAACAGCTTCGCATCGAGCGCGTAATGGCGCGCGATGGAGCTTCGGAAGAAGATGCGTTGCGAAGAATGAAGAACCAATGGACGCAGGAGCGCAAGGCGAAATTGGCCGATCACATTCTCAATAACGATGGTTCTGAACTGTTGATACCGCAGGTGTTGGAGTTGCACAGGAAATTCAGTTCGAAATGAAAATTCTTACCGCAGAGCAGATACGTGCATTGGATCGTTTCACCATCGAAAACGAGCCCGTTTCCTCGTTCGATCTGATGGAACGCGCGGCCATTTCGGTGTTGAATGCGTTTCCCAAGGGTAAGGATTGGGATCTGCGCCCCGTATTCTATTTCTGCGGGAAGGGCAACAATGGTGGCGATGGATTGGCCATGGCGCGCATTCAATCCGAGCGGGAAGAGCGGGAGATAACCGTGGTTGTGCTGGAACACATGGAGCAAGGTTCGGTCGATTTCGGCAAGAACCTGTATCACCTGCAAGGTGAGGAAACGGTAGCGATCATTCATATTGATGTGGCAGAGGAGCTGCCCGAAATTCCAGAAGATGCCATTGTGGTGGATGCCATTCTTGGTTCTGGTCTTTCGCGTCCGCTGGATGGTTTTCTGGCTGATGTCGTGCAGCGTTTGAATCAACTCGAAAACTTCAAGTTGAGCATTGACATGCCAACGGGTCTTTTCAGCGAGGATAACACGAAGAACGACCTTACGAAGGTCTTTCGGGCAGACCTCACGGTCACGTTCCATTGTCCGAAACTGAGTTTGATGTTACCAGATTCAGGTGTATTCGCTGGCGAAATACAAGTGCAGGATATCGGACTGTTGGAAGAACAGATGCAGGCCGATGGTCCGTTCCGATACGTGGTGGCAGAAGATCTTCGTCCCATCATTAAGAAGCGCGCGAAATTCTCGCACAAAGGAACCTACGGGCATGCATTGCTTTTGGCTGGTTCGCGTGGAAAAATGGGTGCGGCCCAGTTGGCCGCGGCAGCCGCCATGCGTGCGGGTGCAGGATTGGTAACCGCGCACGTTCCTGCATGTGGTTTGGACATTCTGCAACTCGGCATTAGAGAAGCGATGTGTTCGGTGGATGCGAACGAGCATTTCATTACCGAATTCCCGAAACTCGAACCGTTCAGCACCATTGCCATCGGCCCAGGAATCGGAACGGAGAAAGACACTGCCAATGCGCTGAAACGATTGATTCAGGATGCGAAGGTTCCGCTTTTGATCGATGCTGATGCATTGAACGTTCTTTCTGAGAATAAAACGTGGCTTTCCTTCTTGCCCAAGAACACCATCCTTACCCCGCATCCGAAGGAATTTGAACGCTTGGCTGGCACTTGGAAAACAGGTTACGAGCGCTTGCAACTGCAAATGGAATTCTCCAGAAAGTATGGGGTTATCGTTGTGCTGAAAGGAGCGCACACCTCAACCAGCACACCAGCGGGTCAGGTGTTTTTCAATTCAAACGGAAATCCTGGAATGGCCACGGCAGGAAGTGGCGATGTGCTTACGGGAGTTATTCTCGGACTGCTGTCGCAGGGCTATTCGCCAGAGGTTGCGGCCGTGTTCGGGGTTCATCTGCATGCGCAAGCTGGCGATGCGGCCGCCTTTCTCTATTCCGAAAATGCGGTCATGGCAAGCGACATGGTCCATCATCTGGGAAATGCGTTCAGAGATATTGCACAGGATGATGATTGGGATGTTCCGTTCCTGAGTTTTGATGAGGAGTGATCAACGGATCACCAACTTCTCATTGAAGAGCTCATCCTTTGTAGAACCGATCACGATGTACATTCCAGGTGCGAGGTTCTGGTAAGGGTCGATTGCCGTAACTGGTCCAGGACCTGAATTCAAGATCACTTTCGAATAAGACTGCTTGCCCAGCATGTCGTAAACGATCACAAGTATCTGATCTCCCTTCACATCTCCTATGTCGATCCGTACTGGATCGGAAGTATATGCAGGATTCGGATAAAGCCCTGATGTCACTTTGAGCGGGGCATCCGAAGAAAAACCGTCCTCAATGGCGGTGGCAATGCTGTAGTTTACCGTGTATCCAAGTATTTCCAGTACGCGCACCTCATCTTCCTGCAGCAATTTGAAGGCATCGCCTTTGGAGAGCGTTGGGTGCATCACATAACCACCATGATCCGAACGCGAATTGTCAAAATGGTCGATGCTGGACGCATTGAACGGATTGGGTGAGAACACGGGGGCAAATACCCCAGAATAAAGTTCGAACCAAACCTGATTATTGGTGAGCGTTGCGTTGTCGGGTTCGTTCACCACGGTGCTCGAACCTGAACCAGAGACCTCGAACAGCGCAGCCTTGGTGTAATCTTTCAAATACTCATCGAATGAAGTAAAGACCTGCGGAGAAGCAGCAGATTCTCCAGAAGCTGTGGAGTAACTCGAAAAGCCGAGAATGTGCATGATCTCATGCATCACAACCGTGTAAAAATCGTATTGCTGCGCTGACGGCTGGGCGTTGCGATCGTAATTGTAGTTCAATCCAGAGTTGAAATTGAACTGCATGTAGGCATCGGGATAAGCATCGTACGGGTCGCTGCCATTTACAATGTGTGCTTGCGTGAACGGTTGATTGAAGCCTTTGGAACCAAAATAATAGGCGGCCGAGTACGCGAACGGATTGCTGTTGGGGTTTCCTGAAAATGACTCGCGGATCTCTACATCGCAAACCCCGATATTTTCGATCGTTGCCGCATAGTAGGAGAAAGCTGCTTCAAGCACCGCTCTGCGCTGTTGACCCAATACGGGGTCGTCAAAACCTTTTCCTGTTCCGTTCACTTGATCGAGAAACGTCAGGTTGAAAACCAGCGTTGGGTCGGCCGATCGCGAAGCATTTGATAGACCACCGTTAACGGCCGTTGTGAACCCTCTTTCGATTCGTTCTTCCAGCTCCATGCGATAGACATCGTTCAGAGGAACAGGTGTTCCGCTTGCATCTACCAGTGTTTCTTCACCGTTCACGGTTTTCACGAAAACCGCCCCATCATTCTGATGAATATCGTCAAAGAGCATGTCCTGTGCCGTTGCAGTTGCTGCGGCAAAAAGACAGAATATGACAATGGAACTTCGGAGCATAACTCTAATTTACTTAATAGTTACTACTCCACTTTTTAAAGTTTAGATACGGTTTTTAGACTGGAAACCCATCCATCTTGACAAATAAGAGATAAACAGGGATGAATCGGTAAATGACATGCCGTGCATGCCATTTTTCGCGACAAAATAGAATTCGGAGATTTTGGGGTTCAGTAAAGTTCTTCGATGGAACCTTTGCCTTCGCGGATCACTTCCACATCACCATCGGCACAGTTCAGCACCGTTGAACCTTCAATGCCACCGAATCCACCATCGATCACGATGTCCACTTTATTTTCAAATCGCTCGTGGATGAGCGATGGGTCGGTGGTGTATTCAATGATCTTGTCCTCGTCATGCACCGAAGCGGTCATGATCGGGTTGCCCAATACACGCACAATTTCAAGCGGAATATTGTTGTCTGGAATTCGAATACCCACCGTTCGCTTTTTGCTCTGGAACAACTTCGGAACCTTGTTCGTGGCATTCAAAATGAAGGTGTAAGGTCCAGGCAAGAGTCGCTTCATCAACTTGAAAGTTGAATTGTCAATCTGTGTGCAGAACTCGGAGATGTGGCTTAGATCGTGGCAGATGAATGAGAACTGCGCCTTTTCGGGTTTGATGTTCCGAATTTGGCAGATCTTCTCTACGGCCTTGCGGTTGTTGATGTCGCAACCGATGCCGTAAACCGTGTCGGTGGGGTAGATGATCACTCCGCCTTGGCGCAGACAATCCACCACTTCCTTAATGGCTTTCGGGTTCGGATTCTCTGGGTAAATTCGGAGCAGCATGGCTTACTTGTTCGCAGCATAGTCGGCCAAGAACTTGGCAAGACCGATGTCAGTCAATGGGTGATTCAGAAGTCCGAGAATGGCATTCAATGGACACGTGGCCACATCGGCACCCGCCTCGGCACACTTTACAATATGCATGGTGTGGCGGATGCTGGCTGCAAGTATCTGTGTATCGAACATGTAGTTGTCGTAGATCAATCGGATCTGCGAGATCAGCTCCATTCCGTCTGTGCTGTTGTCGTCCAATCTTCCCAAAAATGGCGACACGTAAGTTGCTCCGGCCTTGGCGGCCAGAAGTGCCTGCCCAGCGCTGAAAACCAACGTGCAATTGGTCTTTATTCCCTTGTCGGTGAAATACTTGATGGCCTTGATGCCGTCTTTGATCATCGGCACCTTCACCACGATCTGTGGATGAAGTTTCGCCAACGCTTCACCTTCCTTCACCATTCCTTCAAAGTCCGTGGAAATGACCTCGGCACTTACGTCACCATCCACAATATTGCAGATGTCGATGTAATGCTGCGTAACGCGCGCATCGCCATGAATGCCCTCTTTGGCCATCAGCGATGGATTGGTGGTTACGCCATCCAGAACACCAAGGTCCTGTGCTTCTTTTATCTGGTCGAGGTTTGCGGTGTCGATGAAAAATTTCATGGTAAATGATTTGTTGCGAAGGTCGTCAGATAGAGCCCTGCTGGCAAGCCGACAGGCGAAAAGAAATGAACACGTTTTAAAGTAGTTCCTTCGGAAAAGGACATAAAAAAGGGGTAAGCGATCTGTGTCGCACCGCTACAACCACCTACCCTTGCTACATTCCTGTCCTGGGGGATTCAGTAGGAGCTGGTCGCACAGGACTTACCCCGGCCGCAAAGGTAGAACTCTTCTTTTTTGCTACAACCCCCAAGTTGCAGGTGCCAACAAATGTTGATCGGAACATGGAACACCGCCCATTGCACTATATTTGCCACAACCTCAAAATTTGCAACTATGAAAAATCTAATGAACTGGGGAGGGATTCTTGGCTTGGCTTTGATCGCCTACTCACTTGGACTCTACTTGGTTGGGATGAACGAGTCTCAACCTGCTCAATGGTTCAGCTACGCAATTATTGCAACATTCATTTTTCTTGGAACAAGGGCAAAACGAGAAAAGAACAATGGACTCATCAGCTATGGTCAAGGCTTGGGAACAGGTGTTGGCATCGCATTCTTCGGAAGCATTCTGGTTGCCTTCTACACGTTTGTGTTTTTCAAGTTCATTGATGCCGATATGTTCGAGCAACTGATTCTTCGTGCAGAAGATCAGCTATATGAAAAGGGAATGCCAGACGACCAGGTGGAAATGGCGATGCAGTACACACGAAAGTTCATGTCGCCTGTTCCTATGGCTGCCATGGTCGTTCTCAGCTACACATTTATGGGCTTCATTATTTCGTTGATCACCGCGGCCATTATTAAGAAGGAAGGTGATCCGTTTGGTTCTTCCGATACTATCGATTCTGACGTTAACTGACACCTGAAGTGCTCATTTCTGTAGTCATTCCGCTGTACAACGAGCACGAATCGCTGCCTGAACTGACCAGGTGGATCGATGACGTGATGCAGAAGCACAACTTCCAGTATGAGGTTGTGTATGTGGATGATGGTAGCACGGACGGTTCGTGGAAAGTGATCGAAGACCTGAAGAATCAGTATTCACAGATTCGTGCTTTGCGCTTTCGAAGAAATTATGGCAAATCCGCAGGGTTGAACCGAGGTTTCGATGCTGCCAAAGGCGATATTGTCATTACCATGGATGCCGATCTTCAGGACAGTCCAGAGGAGATTCCAGAGTTGGTTCGGATGATCACGGAGGATGGTTTCGACCTTGTTTCGGGTTGGAAGAAGAAGCGCTACGATCCCATTACCAAAACCGTTCCCACCAAACTTTACAATTGGGCGGCAAGAAAAATGTCAGGTATCTATTTGCACGATTTCAACTGCGGACTGAAAGCCTATAGGCAGGATGTGGTCAAAAGCATTGAAGTGTATGGCGAGATGCACCGCTATATTCCCATTCTGGCCAAGTGGGCAGGTTTCACCAAGATTGGCGAGAAGGTGGTACAGCATCAGGAACGCAAATTCGGGGTGACAAAATTCGGGTTGGAGCGCTTCATAAATGGCCCATTGGACCTGTTGGTCATCACCTTCATGAGCCGTTTCGGTAAGCGACCGATGCACTTTTTCGGGGTTTACGGAGTGCTGATGTTCGTGCTTGGTGGTGTGGTGAGTGCTTGGCTGATCGTTGAGAAAGTGTTGGCCATCATGCACGGTACCAAAGTGCGCGAAGTGACGGACCAACCGTTGTTCTATCTTGCCATTCTGGCCATGATCATCGGTACACAATTGTTCATGGCGGGTTTTTTGGCCGAGATGATCTCGCGGTCATCGCACGATCGTAATAATTATCAGATCGCTGAAACGATAGACTGAGTTGGCTACCGACAAGAAATGCGTGATCATTGGTCCTGCGTTTCCTCTACGCGGAGGAATTGCGCAGCTAAACGAATCCCTTTCGCAGGAGTTCACGCAACAGGGAATCGAGAATGTGATCTTCTCGTTTTATCTTCAGTATCCTTCATTTCTCTTTCCTGGAACATCGCAGGTGGAAGCCGCTGATAGGAAAGGACCTGAAGGAGTTAAAATACTTCCAACGATCAGTTCGGTAAATCCGATCAGTTGGTGGCTCACGGTCCGACAGATCAAGCGTTTCTCACCTGATTTTGTGGTGGTCCGTTTCTGGCTGCCTTTCATGGGGCCATGTTTGGGAACCATCTGCAGATGGTTGAAAAAAGCACTTGGAGTTCCCGTGGTCGGTGTTTTGGATAATGTGGTTCCGCACGAAAAAAGACCTTTCGATAAAACGTTCACCAAATACTTTTTGCGCCATTGCGATGCCTTTGTCGGAATGTCATCCACGGTTATCAACGACCTTACAAAGTTTGATTCAAACAAGCCGCGAAAACAGCTCTATCATCCTGTCTATGATCGTTTCGGGGAAAAGGTAGAGAGGTCTTTTGCCCGAAAGCATTTGGGGATTCCTGAGAATGCCAGAATGATACTTTTCTTCGGCATCATCCGTAAGTACAAAGGGTTGAAATTGCTGCTCAAGGCCATTTCGCAATTGGAGGACAAGGAGGATCTGAGGCTGGTGATCGCAGGTGAGTTCTATGAAGATCGGGCCATCTACACCAAGCTGATCGATAAATTGAAGCTGACGCAGCATGTGACCGTGAATGCAGGTTTCGTGGATAAATTCAAAGTGAAATACTATTTCTGTGCGGCTGATATGGTTGCACAACCATATCTGAGTGCGACCCAAAGCGGAGTTACTCAGATCGCCTATCATTTCGAAACACCGATGTTGGTGACCAATGTCGGTGGTCTGCCCGAAATGGTCCCTCACGGTAAGGTCGGTTATGTTACCGAACCAACCCCAGAAGCTGTTTCCGAAGGAATTTCCAAGTTCTTCAAAGAAGAAAGATACGCGGAGTTTGTGGAGAATATCAAGGAGGAGAAGAAGCGTTTTTCTTGGGATTATTTCGCTTCGCAGATACGGTCGCTGGCCGAGCAGGTCGGGTAACTTTCTACACGCTCCGAACGCCTCGTTTTTAGCACATTTTACGTGTTTCTCGGGGTCTTATTTAGCTATATTTGCCGCCTCTGAATAAGCACGGAAATCAAACCCGCGACCTTGAAACAGATAGCCATGGTGGATCTGCAGACGCAATACAGGCGTTTGCAGAAGGAGATTGACGATGCCGTACTTGCCGTAATGGACTCTGCGCGATTCATCGGTGGTCCAGAAGTGGACGGATTTAAGAATGAATTGGCAGAATATCTTGGCGCGGAGCATGTGATTCCGTGCGCCAATGGTACCGATGCGCTGCAAATTGCCATGATGGCACTTGGGCTGAAGCCTGGAGATGAGGTCATTGTTCCGACTTTCACGTATGTGGCCACGGCCGAAGTGATCGCCTTGCTGGGTCTGACACCTGTAATGGTGGATGTGGATGAGGACACGTTCACCTTGGACTTGAGTCAAGTTGAAGCGGCCATTGGTCCCAAAACCAAAGCCATCGTACCTGTTCATCTTTACGGCCAATGTGCCGATATGGAAGGATTGATGGCGTTGGCCGATAGGCATGGAATCCACGTGATTGAGGATAATGCACAGGCCATCGGCTCGGATTATTTCTTCTCGAACGGACGAGTGGCGAAATCTGGAACCATTGGAACGTTCGGAACGACCTCCTTCTTTCCATCCAAAAACTTGGGTTGTTTCGGGGATGGTGGAGCCATCTTCACCAATGATGACGATCTGGCCAAAATGGCCGTGATGATCGCATCGCACGGTCAGAGCAAATTGTACACGCATGACGTGGTCGGGGTCAATTCCCGTTTGGATGCCATGCAGGCTGCTGTGCTGAGAATCAAACTCCGTCATTTGGATGATTTCATCTCACGGAGAATTGCCGTTGCAGATAGATACGATGCAGCATTCGCGAATGTTGATGCCATCAAAACTCCAGTAAGAGACAATAGGTCGAAGCACGTTTTCCATCAATATACCTTGGTGCTGAATGGCGTGGACAGAAATGGAATTAAGGAATTCTTGCAAGAGAACGACATTCCATCCATGATCTATTACCCGATTCCGTTGCACAAACAGAAGGCGTTTGCCAATAGTGACTCAAACAGAAGTTTTGCCGTAACTGAAAAGCTGTGCGATAACGTGATCTCGCTTCCAATTCACACCGAAATGGAATCGGAACAGCAGGATTATATCATTGAAAAAGTAATTGAATTCATAAATAAGAGCGAATGAACATTGCTGTTGTAGGAACAGGATATGTTGGTCTGGTGACCGGGACCTGCTTGGCAGAAACCGGAAATCACGTTATCTGTGTTGATATTGACGAGAAGAAAGTGAATAAGATGCGGAACGGAGAAGTGCCGATCTATGAGCCGCATTTGGATGTGCTTTTCGAACGGAACATCAAACAGGGCCGCTTGAAATTCACCACAGACCTGGAAGAGGCCGTTGGTTCTGCGCAGGTCGTGTTCTTGGCGCTTCCAACTCCTCCGGGAGAAGATGGTTCTGCCGATCTTTCCTACGTGCTTGGTGTTGCCGATAACCTCGGTAAGATCATGAAGGACTACAAGGTTCTTGTGGACAAGAGTACCGTTCCTGTAGGAACTGCTGATAAAGTGACTGCAGCAGTTCAAAAACACGCAACGGTAGATTTTGATGTGGTTTCCAACCCGGAATTCCTTCGTGAGGGATTTGCGGTGGATGACTTCTTGAAGCCTGATCGAGTGGTTGTCGGAACTTCTTCCGAGAAGGCCAAGAAGATCATGGAAGAGCTTTACAAACCGTATGTCCGTCAAGGAAACCCGATCATCTTCATGGATGAGAAATCGGCCGAGCTGACCAAATATGCGGCCAACGCATTCCTTGCCACCAAGATCACCTTCATGAACGAGATCGCCAATCTCTGCGAACTTCTTGATGCAGATGTGGACAAGGTGAGAATCGGAATCGGAACGGATACGCGTATCGGTAAGCGTTTCCTTTTTCCGGGCATCGGTTATGGCGGAAGCTGTTTCCCGAAGGATGTACAGGCATTGGCAAAATCAGCCTCTGAAGTGAATTACGATTTCACCATTCTTGATTCTGTGATGCGCGTGAATGAGAACCAGAAAACGGTCATTGTTCCCAAGATCAAAGATTTTTACGGAGGCGATCTGAAAGGAAAGCACTTCGCACTTTGGGGCTTGGCCTTCAAGCCAGATACGGATGACATCCGCGAAGCACCTGCACTTTACGTCATTGACAAATTGTTGGAAGCGGGAGCAACCATTACGGCTTACGATCCAGAGGCAATGGATAACGTGAAGGAACGAGTAGGCGATAGAATTTCTTATGCCGAGGATGCCAACAGCGCTTTGGAGAATGCCGATGCCTTGATCATTGCCACCGAGTGGTCGGTTTTCCGCTCACCGGATTTTGATGTGATGTCAGAGAAGCTGAAGGAAAAGGTCGTCTTCGATGGACGTAACCTTTACGAACTCGATCAAATGAAAGATCTCGGTTTCTACTACAGCAGCATTGGACGAAGAACCATAATCCCACAAGGATGAAAAGAGTATTGATCACAGGTGCGGCCGGTTTTCTCGGTTCACACCTTTGCGACAGGTTTATCAAAGAAGGTTACTACGTGATCGGGATGGACAATCTCATCACAGGAAACCTCAAGAATATCGAACACCTGTTTAAACTGAAGGAGTTCGAATTCTACCATCACGATGTAAGCAAGTACATTCATATTCCAGGCGAACTGGATTACATTTTGCATTTCGCATCGCCAGCAAGCCCGATCGATTACTTGAAGATTCCGATTCAAACATTGAAAGTGGGCTCGTTGGGAACGCACAACTGTTTGGGACTGGCCAAAGCGAAAGGAGCAAGAATGCTGATCGCCTCAACTTCTGAAGTTTACGGTGACCCGATGGTGCATCCACAGACCGAAGATTACTGGGGAAATGTGAATCCGATCGGGCCGCGTGGCGTGTACGATGAAGCCAAGCGTTTTCAGGAGGCCATCACCATGGCGTATCATCGTTATCATGGACTTGAAACGCGTATTGTTCGGATTTTCAACACATACGGTCCGCGCATGCGACTGAATGATGGTCGTGTACTTCCCGCATTCATCGGGCAGGCACTGCGTGGCGAAGACCTTACGGTTTTCGGTGATGGAAGTCAGACAAGAAGTTTCTGTTATGTAGATGATCTGATTGAAGGGATTTACCGTTTGCTTCATTCCGATTATGCAGAGCCGGTGAACATTGGAAATCCGGATGAGATCACGATTGCGCAATTCGCAGAGGAGATCATCAAACTCACAGGAACGGATCAGAAAGTGATCTACAAACCACTTCCAGTAGATGATCCGATGCAACGTCAACCGAACATTGATAGAGCAAGAGCAATTCTCGATTGGGAGCCGAAGGTGAGCCGTGCCGAAGGATTGAAGATCACCTACGAATATTTCAAAAGCCTTCCAGAAGAGGAACTGTTCAAAAAGGAACACAACACCTTTGAAGGGTATATCAGAAAGTGATGGGATATTTTGCCCACGAAACAGCGGTTATCGATGAAGGCTGCACCATTGGTGAAGGAACCAAAGTGTGGCATTTCTCTCATTTGATGACGGGCTGTGTTCTGGGGCAGAACTGCAATCTCGGACAGAACGTGGTGGTTTCGCCAAATGTGGTTTTGGGCAATAATGTCAAGGTTCAGAACAATGTTTCGATTTACACAGGTGTCATTTGCGAAGATGATGTGTTCCTCGGCCCATCCATGGTTTTTACCAATGTGACGAATCCGAGAAGCGCGGTGAATCGCAGAGGACAGTACGAGAAAACCGTGGTCGGAAAAGGTGCCAGCATCGGAGCGAACGCGACCGTTGTCTGTGGACACAACATCGGAACGTTCGCCTTCATTGGTGCAGGTTCCGTAGTAACGAAAGACATTCCTCCGTACGCGTTGGTTGTCGGGAATCCTGCGCGCCAGATCGGTTGGATGAGCGAATTCGGTCACCGATTGGAATTCGATGCCAATGGATCGGCAACTTGTCCCGAAAGTGGAGAAAAGTATCAGTTGAAAGAAGGTTCGGTAACCAAACTGTCATGACCATCATCGAACGGAAAATACGATTTGGAGTGGTCGGCTGTGGCCACATTGGCAAGCGACATGCCGAGATGATCACCCGCAATTCTGAATGTGAACTGGTTGCGTTGAGTGATTCGCGCGATGGAAAGGAATTGGGGATCGATACGTATGATGTGCCGTTTTTCGATTCGTTGGAAGAGATGTTGGCAGCCGTTCCTGAGATCGATGTGGTCTGCGTTTGTACTCCGAATGGATTTCATGCGGAGCATAGCATTGCTGCGCTGAAAGCAGGCAAGCACATCGTTTGCGAAAAGCCGATGGCGTTGACCAAGGCAGATTGCGAGAAGATCATCTTTCAATCGTTGCAGGTTTCAAAGCAGGTTTTCTGCGTGATGCAGAACCGTTATTCGCCACCTTCGGTCTGGATCAAGAAGGTGATTGAGGAGAACATTCTCGGCAAAGTTTTCATGGTGCAGGTCAACTGTTACTGGAACCGTGACGAGCGTTACTACAAACCTGGAGTTTGGAAAGGCGATGGGAAACTGGATGGTGGCACACTTTTCACGCAATTCTCGCACTTCGTTGACATCATGTATTGGCTCTTCGGAGACATTACTGACATCAAAGCCAATTTTCACGATTTCAATCATCAGAACCTTACCGATTTTGAGGATTCTGGATTGGTGCATTTCAACTTCGTGAACGGTGGAATGGGATGTATCAATTATTCGACTTCTGTGTGGAATTCGAACTTGGAGAGCAGTCTCACAATTATTGGTGAGAAGGGAAGCGTGAAGATCGGTGGACAGTACATGAACGAGGTGGAATACTGCAACATCGATGGCTACGAAATGCCGGAGTTGGAAGAGTCGGGCCCTGCAAATGATTATGGAGCGTACAAAGGCTCTGCGGCAAACCACCATTTCATCATAGAGAATGTGGTTGAGAACCTGCGCGGAAGCAAATCCATTACCACAAACGCCTTGGAAGGGCTGAAGGTGGTTGACATCATCGAGCGCATTTATGCGCTCAGACCGAAAGAGTTATTATCGAAGAAGAATTCGTGAGATGAACATTTACGAAAGATTGGTGAACAAAGACGCCAAGTTGGCGGTGATCGGCCTTGGCTACGTGGGGCTGCCTATTGCCTTGGCTTTCGCCAGAAAGATAAAAGTGGTCGGCTTCGACATCAACGCAGACCGTGTGGAGTTGATGAAAAAGAACATCGACCCAAGCGAGGAACTGGAAGCATCCGAGTTTGAAGGATGTGACATTCTCTTTACTGCCGATCCGAACGACCTGAAAGACGTTCAGTTCTATATTGTGGCGGTTCCTACGCCAATTGACGAACACAACCTGCCCGATCTTAGACCTGTGTTAAGTGCGTCAAAAACAGTTGGTTCTGCACTCAGCAAAGGCGATTATGTGGTTTTTGAATCGACCGTTTATCCAGGTTGCACCGAAGAAGACTGTGTTCCAGTTTTGGAGGAGGTCTCTGGTCTGAAATTCAATGAGGATTTCAAAGTTGGTTACTCACCAGAGCGCATCAATCCAGGAGATAAGGAACATACGTTGGCCAAGATCGTCAAGGTGGTTTCGGGCTGTGATGATGAATCACTGGATATCGTGGCTAAAACATACGAATTGGTGGTAGATGCAGGCGTTCACCGAGCGTCATCCATCAAAGTTGCCGAGGCGGCCAAGATCATTGAGAACACCCAGCGCGATGTGAACATTGCTTTGATGAACGAACTTTCCATGATCTTCAACCGAATGGGCATCAATACGTTCGATGTGCTTCAGGCTGCAGGTACAAAATGGAATTTCCTGAAGTTCTTCCCTGGCCTGGTCGGTGGGCATTGCATCGGTGTCGATCCATATTACCTCACGCACAAGGCCCGCGAGCTCGGTTATCACTCCAAGGTCATCACCTCTGGTCGTTCCATCAACGATGAGATGGGACCATATATCGCGCGCGAAACGGTGAAGAAGATCATCGCCAACGGAAAAGACATCAGCAAGGCCAAAGTGCTTATAATGGGAGCTACATTCAAGGAAAATGTGGCCGATATCCGCAACTCAAAAGTGGTGGATGTGATCCGTGAGTTGGAGTCGTTCGGAGTTCGGGTGGACGTGGTCGATCCACATGCATCTTCCAGCGAGCTCAAACACGAATACGGTTTTGAGCTTACGTCCAAGGTTGGCAATAATTACGATGCCATCATCGTGGCTGTGAACCATGCCGAATACATCAGCAAGGATGAAAACTATTTCGAATCACTTTCTTCCGACAACGGAATTGTTGTGGATGTGAAAGGCGTCTTCAAAGGCAGAATCAATAATCTGGAATACTGGAGTTTGTAATGGTAGTTGTAACGGGAGGAACAGGATATATTGGTTCGCACACCGTTGTAGAACTGCTACAGGCGGGTTATCAGGTTGCAATTCTTGATGATCTTTCCAATTCCAGCATCGAAGTGCTTGATGCGATTGAAGAACTGACGGGCGTTCGTCCCCAGTTTTTTGAGGTAGATCTTTCCGATGCTGCTGCAACCGCATCGGTGTTTGAGCAGATAGGTGCAGAGGCAGACTCGATCATCCATTTTGCGGCCAAGAAAGCGGTCGGAGAATCCGTTCAGGATCCATTGCTCTATTACAGGAACAACCTTTTCAGTTTGGTGAACGTGCTGGAGGAAATGAAAAAGC
Source organism: Flavobacteriales bacterium (assembly GCA_016124845.1). NCBI lineage: Bacteria > Pseudomonadati > Bacteroidota > Flavobacteriia > Flavobacteriales > Flavobacteriales bacterium. The sequence continues at coordinate 194,954 of WGMW01000008.1, read as the reverse complement.
ACGACATCAGGAATTTCGTCTTTTCATCCAGTTGTACCGTTTACGGTCAGCCAGATGTTTGCCCGGTCACGGAATCCACTCCAAGAAAAGAAGCAGAATCTCCTTACGGAAATACCAAAAGCATGGCAGAGGACATCATCCGCGATGCTTCGCCTGTCGAGAAATTCAACAGTATTTCACTGAGATATTTCAACCCTATCGGGGCACATGCTTCAGGGAAGATCGGTGAACTTCCGGTTGGAATCCCCAACAATCTTGTTCCGTACGTTACGCAAACAGCAGCGGGGATTCGCGAAACACTTACTGTTTTTGGAGATGACTATCCAACGGCTGATGGAACATGCATCCGCGATTACATCCATGTGGTGGACCTGGCAAAGGCCCATCTCCAGGCATTGAAACGCATTGAGGATGGTCGGATGGATTCGGCATACGAAGTATTCAATGTCGGTACTGGCAACGGTTATTCCGTTCTGGATGTCGTCAATGGCTTTGAGGAGGCGACAGGAATTAAAGTGAATTACAGGATCGGGTCGAGAAGGGCAGGAGACATTACACAGGTTTGGGCAGATACATCGCTTGCTAATGAGGCGCTCAACTGGAAGGCTGAACTTGGATTGAAAGAAGCGCTCAGTTCATCTTGGAACTGGGAACAGAATTACAGAAAACAGAACACATGAAGACGATCATCATAACAGGTGGTGCAGGATTTATCGGCTCGCACGTAGTGTGCAGGTTTGTGAACAACTATCCGAACTATCGAATTGTGAACTTGGATGCGCTTACCTACGCAGGAAACCTGGAGAATCTGAAGGATGTGGAAAACGCTCCGAACTACGTGTTCGAGCATGCGGACATCACCGATGAGGCAAAGATGGAGGAGGTTTTCGCCAAGCATCAACCAGATGCGGTCATTCATTTGGCGGCAGAATCGCATGTGGACCGTTCCATTTCTGGACCGATGGCATTTGTGAAGACCAACATTATTGGAACGGTGAACCTGTTGAATGCTGCCCGCAAACTGTGGGACGGCAATTGGGAGGGAAAGCGTTTCTACCACGTTTCTACCGATGAGGTTTATGGCTCCTTGGGTGATGAAGGATTCTTCTATGAGACAACGGCTTACGATCCGCGAAGCCCGTATTCTGCTTCCAAAGCAAGTTCAGATCACTTGGTCAGAGCTTATTTTCATACGTACGGATTGCCGATTGTGATCAGCAATTGCTCCAACAACTACGGACCGAATCATTTTCCAGAGAAGTTGATCCCACTGGCCATCCATCGCATCCAGAACAATCAGGAAATTCCTGTTTATGGAAAAGGCGAGAACGTTCGCGACTGGTTGTATGTGGAAGATCACGCCTCGGCCATTGATACAGTTTTCCACAAAGGGCCTAACGGTGAGACCTACAACATCGGTGGTAATAACGAGTGGACCAACATCGACCTGATCCGACTACTTTGCAAGATTATGGATGAGAAGTTGGGTAGGGAAGAGGGGACGTCTGAGAAACTCATCACATTCGTGAAAGACCGTGCAGGTCACGATCTCCGTTATGCGATCGACTCAACCAAGCTGAAAACAGAACTGGGTTGGCAACCAAGTCTGACATTCGAGGAAGGTTTGCCGAAAACGGTAGATTGGTATCTGGCCAATCAGGAGTGGTTGAATCATGTGACTTCTGGAGCATACCAGAACTACTTCAAACAGCAGTATCAGGAACGCTAAGATGTACGAAACCCTTTTTCATACGGACGATATTTCAAGTTCAACTTTTCTTGTAACGGGAGGTGCTGGTTTTGTAGGCTCGAACATCGCAGCTTACCTTATGAAATATGGTGCTGGAAAGGTGCGTGTGCTGGATAATCTGTGTGAGGGTAAGATCCAGAACATTGAAAGTTTTCTCAACGAACCGAATTTCGAGTTCATCAATGGAGATATTTCCGATGCTGAAACATGCAAGAAGGCATGCAAAGGTGTCGATTACATCACGCATCAGGCGGCTTTGGGTTCCGTACCACGTTCGTTGGAAACACCATTGCTGACCAATGAAGCCAACGTGACAGGTTTCCTGAACATGCTCACGGCAGCGAAGGATGCCAAGGTCAAGCGATTCGTTTATGCAAGTTCATCCTCCGTTTACGGAGACAGTCTGAAACTACCGAAAGTGGAAGAACACATCGGTGACCCGCTTTCACCGTATGCCGCTTCCAAGTTTGTGAACGAGGTTTACGCAGGTGTTTACGCCCTCAACTACGGAATTGAAGTGGTGGGCTTACGCTATTTCAATATTTTCGGTCCCAATCAGAAACCTGATGGACCGTATGCGGCCGTAATTCCATTGTTTATGGATGCGCTTTTGAAAGGAGAATCTCCATTCGTCAATGGCGATGGCGAGCAGTCGCGCGATTTCACGTTTGTGGAAAATGCGGTTCAGGCAAACATCCGCGCCATGTTCTCTCAGGTTCCTGGTGCCGCTGGAAAGGTTTACAACATCGCTTTTGGCGAACGGACCACCATCAACCAACTGTATTTTACATTGAAGGAACTTGTCGGTTCCGATATCGATCCGACCTACCGCGAGCCACGCAAAGGTGATGTCCGCGATTCGTTGGCAGACATTTCAAAGGCAAAGGCGTACTTGGGTTACGATCCCAAGGTCAGCATCCGCGATGGTCTTGAAATAACGCTCAACTGGTTCAGGGAGCATTACGGCCCCAAGGTTACTGATTGAAGAACAGCTCGTTTGCCCGTTGGGCGATGCATCTTCCGTGATATTCTGAGTTTTCTGCTGTGGTCCGCAGGTTGGTGCCAGCATACAATCGGCTGTAAACCGCTTCGTGTCCCATTTCGGTGAAGGAAGCATAAACACGCGCATCCAGATTCAGGATCTCATGCGTCTTGTCGGTAAATTCAATATCTCCGTAACGGTTGATGAAAACCTGTGTGGCAGCATACGCCATGGTTGTCCTCAACGAAGGATATTCGGGCGTTGACGGATTGATCACATACGATTCCCAGTTGGAGTCTCCTCCTTCACGGATAACCGTCAAAGGGCGCGGTCGCCAGTAAGTGTACTTCAGTTTGTAGGTCGAAATATAGGTGTCGGCCATCGCGATGCACAGATGGGTGAAAGCTGTTACCGTTTCCTTACCGTCCAGAAGGTTCTGACCGATCAACTGCCGTAAGATGGAAATGTAGTGTCCAGGAACCGTGTATGTTCCTGGGCCATCGCTCCAAAAGTTGGCCATGTCCTTTTGGGCATCGTTCAGGTTCGATTCCAGTTGTCCGATCTCTTCAATATCCACGGCATATTGCCCATCGTTCGAAACCTCGATCGGAATTCCAGGATGGCAGAGCGAGATAAGTTGATCGGGGCTGAAGGTAAATGCGCGAAGATCACCCCAACACGGATATTCGGGCGGACTGAAACCCGAAGGTGTTGGTTTCCAATCGCTTCCTCCCGTTGGCACAGTTACATCACAGTTGGCGATCATCTGAGCATAACCATCATTATCGGCCCAATTGTTAATGGCGTTGCCCATCAGTTGGCCCAAGGCGCGAGAACGGGCAACCACAGGCTCCACCACACCGATGTTCAGATAATCCCGTTCGTGTTCAACATACGTGGAAGAGATCACCAGTTTGATGTTCTGAGGCGCATCTGCAAACATGTGCAGCAGCACGGTTTCCATGGCAGCTTCAGCGATCACCCCGTAGTTGTAACTAAGGTCTGGGCTTGGAGTAGGTAGTGCGTCCAATCCGTCCAATTGTCCAACCAACGAACGCATGTCTTCGGCACTCAATTGATAGCCTTCGTAGTAAGCGATACTTGCGTAGGCCATTATTCGTGATGTCTGTGCGCCAGTAAGGTCTGTGGCTCGGATAATGGCCAAAAGCTGCGCCATCCAATCTCCCAACTGACTTGGCGAAGTGGTCTGTTCAATGCCATCCACCTTTGGCGGTCGCTCCTTTTTACAACCTGTGGGAATGGTGAAAAACGAAAACACGAAAAGCCCTAAAAGGCTGAGTTTCTTCCAAGACATGCCTCAAAAATTTGAAGCTGAAATTAGCGAATTATCCTACGGAGGAAGTGGTCACCTGTCGATTCACCTTCTTGATCAATCCAGAAAGAACACGCCCTGGCCCGACCTCCGTAAACGAGGTGGCGCCATCGCGGAGCATCTGGCTCACGGTCTGTGTCCATTTTACAGGAGCAGTAAGCTGTGCAATGAGGTTCGATTTGATGATGTCAGGATTCGAAACCACCTGACCTGTCACATTCTGGTAGATCGGGCAGATAGGCTTGCTCACCGTGGTGGTCCGGATCGCCTCTTCCAATTCCACTTTGGCGGGCTCCATCAACGGGCTGTGGAATGCACCGCCCACATTCAGTTTGATGGCACGCAACGCACCTGCTTCTGTCAACTTCTCGCACGCAAGGTCAACGCCTTTGTTGGTGCCGGATATTACGATCTGTCCGGGACAATTGTAGTTGGCCGGAACCACAATTTCGTCTTTGATCGAGGCACAGATGGAAGCCACTTTCTCATCTTCCATTCCCAGAATGGCTGCCATGGTCGAGGGGTTCATTTCGCAGGCTTTCTGCATCGCTTGCGCACGTGCCGCCACCAGTTTCAAACCGTCTTCAAAGGTCAGCGCCTTATTGGCCACCAAGGCAGAGAACTCACCCAACGAATGTCCCGCAACCATATCTGGATTGAACTCTTCCAACGTCAACGCACGGATCACCGAATGTAAAAAGATCGCAGGCTGCGTCACTTTCGTCTGCTTCAGGTCGTCATCCGCGCCACCGAACATGATCTCCGTGATCTTGAACCCAAGGATCTTGTCCGCCTTGTCAAAAAGTGCTTTGGCCTCGGCAGAGCTTTCATACAGCTCCTTGCCCATACCAATAAATTGCGAGCCTTGGCCCGGAAAAACGTATGCTTTCATTTCAGGGAATTCAATCTCCGTAGTATTCTACGTAGTTGTTTTCGGTTTCAATCAGTTTGATGCAATGCAGAGCCGCACCGTGCGTAGCGATCAAGGGCGCAAGTATCTTCCAGAATTCCATGGCAAGGATCTCGGTCGAAGGATACTTCCCACGCATGAAATCCACATCCAGGTTCAAGTTCTTATGGTCCACTTTCTCGATCACATGGTCTTTGATCATCGCACTCAGGTCCTTCAGGTTGATCACAAATCCCGTGTCCTCATTCACCTCACCCTTCACCGTAACGATAAGTTCAAAATTGTGCCCGTGCCAGTTCGCGTTGGCGCATTTGCCAAACACCTCATCATTCTTCTCCGCACTCCAATGCTCGTTGTAAAGCTTGTGTGCCGCGTTAAATCGCTCTCTTCTCGTAATGTAGATCATCGCCTCAGAAACGGAGCGCAAATATAGTATCATTCCAAACCACGCCTAAGACCTTTATCACCTTCAGGTTTGGGCGTTCCCCCGCACATAACGCTCCGCGATCATGTGCGCGGTCGGGCTGTCCGCTATATCTTTTTTCAGAACGGACGCTGAGGTGTCATCCTGAGTGACCTGTCCTGAGCCTGTCGAAGGGTCGAAGAATCAAGCGTAAGTGAGTGAAAAAAGGATGCCGCTTCCATCCCTAACGCACGCCACCTGCAAACCAGCATCGCAAGCCGAAAGCTAAGCGATTTTTAGGTATGTTGGAGATTACATTGTTTAAAGGGTCACATTATTTGTTTATTTGTTTTCAAAATTCATTTGATTCTCTCCTCAAAATTGTTCTAAGTCATGCTTTGTACTGTAAGTGAAACTGTGGAACGTGTTGATTGTCGTCCTTTCCTTCGATGGGCTGGTGGAAAGAGCTGGTTGGTGAAACATTTTCACAATTACATACCAAAGAACGGGTTCAACAATTATCATGAGCCGTTCTTGGGTGGGGGGTCAATTTTTATGTTTTTACAGCCTCAACAAGTAGCTTATTTATCTGATTTGAATGGCGATCTGGTGTCGGCCTATCAGCAAGTTAAATCCAATGTCGATGGAGTAATATCAGCACTTCAATCATATAAGAACACGAAAGAATTTTACTACAAAGTGAGAGATAGTTCAGTACCTGATAGTGTTGAGGAACAGGCGGCTCGTTTCATCTTCTTGAATCAAACCTCCTTCAATGGCATTTATCGTGTGAACCTGAGTGGAAAGTATAATGTTCCATTTGGATACAGAACCAAGGATTTTTTTGAACCAGAGAACCTAAGAGAAGTATCTAAACTCCTACAGAATGCGGTCATTTTTCCGAGTGATTTTCGGAACATAATTTCGAATGTAAGTGAAGGGGATTTGGTTTTTCTGGACCCACCCTATACAGTTACCCACAATCACAACGGTTTCGTGAAGTACAACAGCAAGTTGTTCAACGAGGAAGATCAAATTGACTTGTCCATTTTGATTGATGAAATAAAAGATTGCGGTGCTTATTACATATTGACTAATGCTGCACATAAGTGGGTGAGACAAACGTTTGCTAAAGAAGGTGACAGAATTGATGAATTGGGAAGGGCTAGCCTGATTGGCGGCAAGAAAGCAAAGCGTGGGATTTTTTCTGAGTACGTTTTTACCAATGTAATTGATTGACCATGAGCTTTCTGAGCCCAGAACAGGTTGAGGAAATCACACAGAAACTCACCAAAGACTTATCATACTTAGGAAAACTATTCAAGGCAAAAAAGAATAGGTATTACGAAAAGAATGTCGAACACTCGCTGACAGACGAAATGCTGAAGCAAGGATGGGAAGAGTATAAAAAGCCTCTTGCGACCAAAACCCCTCTGCGGAAGCTAAAAGATCATAGTAGGCAATTTGAGGATGATGTCTGGTGTCAACTTTACAATTTAGGGTATCGTCATCTTAACCTTGATGACAAGTTCTATCTCCCTTATGGGAAAGACCCCGAAGAAAAGAAGCAAATTGACGTCATTGCCATTGACGGTGAAACTGTAGTGTTGGTAGAGTGCCGATCTGCGGAGAAGACTAAGCGCACCAATTCTCTGAAGACAGAGTTTGAAGGCTTAGAAAAGAGATTGGATGGTTTTAGAAAAGCCATCTCGCAAGTCTTCGGAAAGCAATTAAAAGTGAAATACATTTTCGCCACTAGAAACTTGCGGATTGATAGCGAAAGCGTTGATATCCAAAGGTTGAGAAAAACAGGTTCTTTCTTTTACAATGATAGTACCCATGATTATCTCAATAGTCTCATTAAAAACTATCGAGGTGCAGCTCGATATCAGTTTTTGGGATTGCTGTTCAAGGATCAATTGATAAATACAGATAAAATTGAAGTCCCAGCTGTTGAGGGTGAAATGGGGAACAAGAGGTATTATATGTTCTCCTTGGAACCGAGCACTTTACTCAAAATGAGTTTCATTCTTCACCGAACACGAGCGAATGAATCTGAAATGCCAACTTATCAGAGGTTGCTGGTGCCGAGTAGATTAAAAGGAATTACAAAATTCATTTCAGAGGGAGGGTATTTCCCAAACTCGATTATCATCAATTTCGGTCAGAAGAAGCATAAGTTGCAGTTTGAACCGTCTAACCGAGCTGGTGATACACACTCAAGATTCGGTATGCTGAAAATACCAAATGCCTACGCCATTGCTTATGTGATAGATGGTCAGCATAGGTTGTATGGTTATGCAGATACAAAGTTCAGCGAAACCAACACCATTCCAGTTGTGGCTTTCATAAACCTCAGCTCAACTGAACAGTTGGAGATTTTCTTCGACATCAACCAAAACCAAAAGGCCGTCAGCCCAACGCTAAGGCTAACATTGGAGGAGGATTTATTTTGGGCATCAGATAGGGCTGATAGTCGAATGAAAGCCCTTAGATCATCAATCATTAAAGGTCTCACCAACTCTCAAGGTCCGCTTCAAAACAAGATCTCGCTTGGGGAGGACAAAGCACTTTTGTCTGCAAGCCCTTTTGCCAATGCACTCTTGAAGTCTGGTCTGCTTCCTAGTGTTAAGGGTAATCAGTACAAGCAGGAAACTGTGAACGCATGTCTATATGACATTACCAATGGCGATCACGGACGGGAAATGGAGAAATCGAGAAAAAGCGTAATCAGTTTCATTAACCGATGCTATGAGTTTATCGAAGATAATTATCCTGAAATATTTGAACGAGAACAGTATTTTATCATTTCAAATCGGGGTTCTTATGCATTTGTAACGCTAATTGGTGACCTGAACAAACACATGGTCGATTCAGGTTATCTGACCATTAAATCTTCTGTGCAAGACCGATTTGAGGCTATAGAAAAGTACTTGAAGGTTCTCTTAGACCAGCTTTCCAATGTCGATCCAAAAGAATCTGAGCCAATATTGAAATCCTATGGAACAGGTGGGGATATAGTTTGGTTACGATACTTCCAATCCTTGATTAATGCAACATTCAATGACTACAATCCGCCTGAACTTGTTGATTGGAAGGAAAGACAGGATGAAGAACTTCAAGACGAAGGACGGAAATACGGTGAGGCAATTGAAAAGCATATGAAAAAAATGGTGCTTGAAAAGTTGAAGATTCTATTCGAAAGTAATTGGGACATTGAAATTGGAAACATCAAGCGAGAATGCTTGAAACGGGCAGAAGAAGAGATTGAACGTCAATACAAAGAGGGTCTTGGCAGAAAAGACATCCAATGGACCGACATGTTTAACATAAATGATTATAAGACGATTATCAAAAAATATTGGACCAAAGAACCGACCGCTAAGAATCTCACGTTTACAACATTTGAAAAGGATTTTTCAATTCGGGTACCGAATGAAGGTAAGTTCAATAGTCAAGCGGAAAAAACCAAATGGATTTCCTATTTCAATTCATATCGGAATCTTTGGGCGCATGCTGGTAGTAAGGAGAAACGTTTGAACAAAGAGGAAGTGAAATTCTTGAAACACGTTTATGGTCATTTCTATCCCACTCCATAAGCTTATACAGACGTTCCAAACTGCCATATAGTCCTTCTTTCCTGTCATATGGTCCTTCTAAAGCCTCATATCTTCTTTCTAAACGCCCATATCTTGTTTCTAAAGGCTCATATTCGGTTTCTGAACGGTCATAGGTCGTTTCGCAACGGAGATATCCTCCTTCTAAATACCAATAAGAACCTTCTAAGAACCAATAGCGTCCATCTATCGACCAATAAGAACCAAAAGTTGCCGACTTTTCTGAGCAATGACCAGCATGCCAGTCTTAGGGCATCGCCTAACTTTGGCGCATGCCGCAAGCACCCAAACGCATATTGATCGTTGCCGCCACTTCTGGCGAACTTCCTGATACTTCAGCGTTTGATCAATCCAAGCTGCAGATTGAGACCTTGGTAACGGGTGTTGGGATGGTTGCTACCACGTTTTCGCTTACGCAGAAATTGACTGCATCTGAATTCGACCTTGTTCTCAACATCGGTATCGCAGGCTCGTTTTCTGATGAGATTGAATTGGGTGAGGTCGTTAACGTCCATACCGACCGATTGGTGGAGCTGGGTGCAGAAGACCACGGTAAATTTCTCCCTGCCGATGAGATGAAATTGGTGGACACGAAAGACCTTTTGTTCAGTTCCGATGTGTCTGTTAATGGGCTTCGTAACGTGGCGGGAATCACGGTCAACCGTGTTCATGGCAATGCCGAAAGCATCCGAAAGGTGAAGGAACAGTTCAACCCAGATGTGGAAAGTATGGAAGGTGCGGCTGTTGGCTACGTATGTTCCAAAATCGGAATTCCTTGGGTACAGCTACGTTCCGTTTCCAATAGGGTAGAGCCACGCAACACGGCCAATTGGAATATTCCGTTGGCCATCAAGAACCTTCACCAACAAGTATCGGTTTATCTCCAAAAGCTGAATGATGAAGCGTAGAGGTCATCTCCAAAACGAACTTTGTGTTACGAACTGGTCTTTTTCCACCATATTTCGTTGCGGAAAGCCTCAAGTAGCTATGGCTATTATCGGTTTCCGCGCCTTATCTGGTGAAAAAATTCTGCCTTCTCACATTCAAATCCGTTCCGAAGATGGCCTCTAAACTCACGCTGGGTTTTTCGCCCTGCCCGAACGATACGTTCATTTTCGATGCGCTGGTCAACAACCGCATCAACCTTGGCGGCTTTGAACTGGAAGTGGTGCTTGCCGATGTGGAAGAACTCAACCGCATGGCGCTGCAAGGCAAATTGGACATTACCAAGATCAGCTACAACGCCTACGCTTACGTTCACAACCATTACCAATTGCTGAATGCTGGCAGCGCGCTGGGCAACAATTGCGGTCCATTGCTCATTTCTAAACGAATGCTCTCCTCGGATGAACTCAGATCTGCACAGATTGCGATTCCGGGCAAGAACACAACGGCCAATTTCCTCATGTCGTTTGCTTATCCCGAAGCACAGAACAAGCAGGAATTCCTGTTCTCTGAAATAGAAAGCGCGGTGCTGAAAGAGAAGGTTGATGCAGGTGTCATCATTCACGAGAACCGCTTCACCTATCAGGAAAAAGGCTTGGTGAAAATTGCTGACCTCGGTGAGGTTTGGGAACAGCAAACGGGTTTCCCTATTCCGTTGGGCGGCATAGCCATCCACCGAAGGGTGAAACCGATCATCCGCAAACAATTTGATGAACTTTTGCGCCAAAGCGTGCGGTTCGCATTCGATCATCCCGATGCGTCCAAGGATTACGTGAAATGCTACGCGCAGGAAATGGACGAGGCCGTGATGCGTTCACACATCAACCTTTACGTCAATCAATATTCACTCGATCTTGGCGAAAAGGGCAAAGCCGCTATCCGAAAAATGTACGAGGTAGGGAAACAGTTCGGAATGCCTGGTGTGGAGCATTCGGTTTTTGTCAGTACGTAGTCAATGAAAAAGAGGAGATTACTTTTGCTGTTTTGGCTTTTTATTGGTTGTACATCAACTCACAATGATAAAAGTGTTCAAGAAAGTATCAATATTGAGCTGATTCCGATAAACTATAATTACGAGAATCTTTATTTGAAGATAAACTCTTCTTTATCAGATTCAACAAACAAAGATTTTTGGAGTTGGGATTACTTGTCATCAAGTAATGGGATGCCTGATTCAACAGGTATTGATTATTTCAAAAATCTGAACCAACCGGTTTTCTGGTTTAATGATGAAAGTACTTTGCCGGGGTTATTTGCCAAAACTGAAGGCAATAGAATCATTGAGTTTTCTGCCACAACGATTTTCAATCTGCCTGATTGTTCGCAAAAGTCAATCGATGCGGTGCTAGATGCTCTGACCAATTACGAATTGCTCAATATTCCAGAGGTTAGAAAGACAGTTCTCGAAAAACGATATTTTCAAATCCGCAATCAGAAGACGATTGAGACAATTCAATTTGAATGCACGGATGAATTGAGTTATGATCGGATTATTTACAAAATCGAACTCAGATAGTTTGACTAAAGCGTAAAATTGAATACTTCGCCATCTACTTCAATGGTGGCCTGGATGTCGCATTCGCCCGTTCCGTAATCAACACTTCCCGTGTTGAAGTTGGCTGGAGATACATCCACCATTCCTTCGGTAATGTATTTGCAGTTGGATGGAAGTTTTACACCTGAAGTGATCTCCAATGTGAACGGATGCGTGTTCGAATCATTTCCTTCTGCAGTTCCTGTCAATGTAAAAACATCATCGGTCAAGCCCGTAAGAGCAAGCGTATCAGAGGTAAGGTCTGTTGTGTCACCTTCGGCCCATGTTCTGGTAAGCGAGGCATTCCAAAGCACTTCCTGTGTTCCCCAAGAGATCACACCGTTTGTCACGGTTTCTGCGTATGTCGGTTTTCCAGAACCTGTTCCGTTATTGGTAAATGTGTAAGTGCCGGCAAGAGTATATTGCCCTGTAGTGTAATTCACAAACAGCACTTCGGCTGATGCACCTTCGCTACCGAAAGGGCCATCGAAAGTGGCTACGATCTTACCGCTTCTGTTCACGCCATCCATCCCAACGGTTCCATTGCCAAAGTCGATGGTCAGCGTTTTGGGGAATGCTGCTCCAACAGGCGTTACCGTGGCGGTGGCATGTACCGAAGCGGGCAGAAGCCACGTGGCCGGACGTTGATCCAGGTCATCGCCAAAGCTCAACGCCAATTTCACCTGTTCAAATACATCGTTATATGCTGCAAAGGCCACCGAACTGTTACTTGCGGCCCGAATATCCATGTGCACGACCTTTTTACATCCTGCAAAAAATGCAGCAGCTGAAATAAGCGCAATGGCAAAGGAGAATTGGAATTTCTTGGTCATTATTATTGGTTGAAATCGGTTGTAAAGTAAATGAACTAATGCTTTTCGTAGGTCTTAAAGGTAAAGGCGCATACGTGTTTTTCATCTTTTGGATGCAATACACTTTCCACTTCCTTCCATTCGTTCCCGAGTTCGGGGAAAAAACGGTCGCCATCGAACGTGCCATGAACGCGTGTGAGGTAAATACGGTCGGTGATTGGAAACGCCTGTTTGTAGATCTCTGCACCTCCAACAATAAAGATCTCATCATCCTTGGCAACAGAAAGTGCCTCATCCAATGCGTTCACCACCACGCAGCCTTCGGCCTGAAAGCCCTTATCTCTGGTAATGATGATGTTGGTGCGGTTGGGCAGCGGTCTTCCGACCGATTCATAGGTTTTCCGCCCCATGACGATGGGATGACCGCTGGTTTTCTGTTTGAAGAATTTCAGGTCGTCCGGCAAATGCCAGATAAGGTCGTTGTCCTTTCCGATGACGTTGTTCTCATCGGCCGCTACAATGATGGTGATCATACAGCTACAGCACCTTTGATGTGTGGATGCGGATCGTAGTTCACCAATTCAAAATCCTCGAATTTGAACCCGAAGATGTCTTTCACATCGGGATTGATCTTCATCTGCGGCAATGGGCGCAGCTCACGACTCAGTTGCAGTTCAACCTGTTCAAAGTGGTTGGAGTAGATATGTGCGTCACCAAAGGTGTGAACGAAATCGCCCAGTCCGAGATCGCATACCTGTGCCACCATCATGGTGAGTAATGCGTAGGAAGCAATATTGAACGGGACACCGAGGAAAATATCCGCGCTACGCTGATAGAGTTGGCAGCTCAGTTTTCCTTTTTTCTCCCCTTTGGAAAGGTCAGGAGGGGCTACATAAAATTGGAACATGGTGTGGCACGGAGGCAACGCCATATTTTCCACTTCGGCCACGTTCCATGCATTGACAATATGGCGTCTTGAATCGGGATTGTTCTTGATGCCATCGATCAATTTCTGGATCTGATCGATCTTCTTGCCATCGGCCGTAGGCCACGAACGCCATTGTACACCATACACGGGACCGAGTTCCCCGTTCTCATCCGCCCATTCATCCCAAATGGAAACCCCGTTGTCTTTCAGGTACTTGATGTTGCTGTCGCCTTTCAAGAACCACAACAATTCGTGAATGATGGAGCGGAGGTGCAGTTTCTTGGTGGTTACAACCGGAAAACCTTCGTTCAGGTCGAAACGCATCTGGTAGCCGAACACGCTCCGTGTTCCCGTTCCTGTGCGATCAGCCTTATCGGCTCCGGTCTGCATCACGTGGCGCATCAGGTCGTGGTACTGTTTCATCTTTCTGTTATTGCGGGTAAATGGTACGTGCGTAAAAACTTCCGTTCATCAGGTCGAGGTGCTCACCGTTTGCATTGAAAACGCGGCAGTTGAACGTACCCTGCGTCTTGCCTCCGAACTGTGTCTCGCCAGATGCCTTGTGCGAGGTGATCTCGAAATTCGCCCAACTTTCCTGGCTGCCGTTCCGCACATCGCTCGACCAGAACGTGCTGTCGCTGTCAATGTAGCTGATCACCACGCCATCGATTCCAGCGGTGGAACTATCGAGCGTGTAGGAACCGTAACCGTACGTTCCCACATCGAACATGGCGAAACTCGCGCTGTATGGTGGCATCAGCGTATCGCTGAAGAATTTCACCATCTGAATCGTAAAATTGTTCTTCAGATAGTCAGAATCCAGCGCACTTTTAATGAAGGTGGTGAACTCGCTGTGCAGCCTTCCAATGGAATCCTCGTAGGTGGAGATTCCCGGTCCATTCCCGTAATCGTCCACGCCATTTTCGTAGCGGATGGTGGTTCCATCAGCCGTGAATTCAACATAAAATGCGGTCGGATCTCCGTTCTGTGGATTTTCATCGTCCTTGTTGCAGGAAGCGATGGCAATTGCAACAGCCAGTAAAAGCGCGGGTTTTATCAGTAAACGAAACATGCACTAAAGATACTCACTTGCAATTTCGGGTCGTGGTCGGCAGGTGGTCTTGTATCAACAATTTTTCCTCCGGATCATCGAAGGATCAAACGGATGGGAAGATGGTCGGAATATCCACCGTAATAGTTCGGTCCACCGTAGGTTCTGTTAGGCGATGGTTCGCCATTTTCTGGGAAGTAGAGCATCCAATCTTCTTTGAAAATGGTGGCCGAAGAATCATTCACGGCATAGCCGGATGTTGCCTGTAGCAGCCCGTCCGAAACAATGAACTGGTCGAGCATGCCCCATTCGCCTTTATAGTTGTAGGTGCCCAATCCATTCTGGTGGAAGTTGTATGTGAGATTGGTGAGCATCTGGTTGGCACCGGGTTCGCAGTTCATCACCTCGGTCATGGATCGGTTGTTCGGGTAATCGTTGAAATCGCCCATGGCGATGACCTTGGCATTACGGTCCTTCAGCAGCACCGAATCAATCTTCGTGCGAAGCACAGTTGCTGCTTTCAATCGTTTCGGCTCGCTTGCTTCCTGTCCGCCACGTCTGGATGGCCAATGGTTCACGAACACATGGATCGTATCATCTCCCGAAAGGAGTTTGGCGTAAAGGATGTCGCGGGTCGTGGTCTCGGGTTCAAATGGGAATGAATAGCGAAGCTTCTCATGGTAGAGTTCCTTCAAAACATCCGCGTTGTAGGCCAGCGCCACATCGATGCCGCGTGCATCCGGACTGTCCTCATGGATCACTTTGAAATTGGCCTTGCCGAGCGAATCCGTGTGGAAAAGGTCTTCCACCACTTGGCGATTTTCCACCTCGCAAACACCTACAATTTCAGGAAGTCCATCCACCGAAATGGCGGTCAGCACCTTTGCGAGGTCAGCCAGTTTCTTGTCGTAACGCTCTTCCGTCCATTGCTTGGCACTGTCCGGGAGGAACTCATCATCCAGCGTTAGCGTGTCATCCATCGTGTCGAACAGGTTCTCTACGTTGTAGAACACCACTTCGATGGGTTTGCGGGTTTCTTTGGGCGTACAGGCCACAAATTGCCAAAGTAGACCGCATGCGGCCAACAACAGGAGGTTGAATCGTTGTGTTTTCATGTGGGTGGGTTGCCGCGCAAATTTAGAAAGTTAAACCCCGCTCAGCCTGACAAAAGTGAGTCAGAAATCCCGGCCGTGGTCGGAAGTTTTATAATAGCGGATCACCTTGTCCTTCTTGTTCTTGGCCAGATACGCGCGGATGATATTTCGCGTATCGGGGTTGTCATTCTGGTGGCGGATGTGTTCCAAAATGTGCTCCAGCGGTTGGTTGGCCTCATCTTTCTCAATAAAACCATAGCCCACGTATTTGCCATCTTCCACCTGCACCAGCGAGTATTCTTCCTGCGTTCGGCCAGTACCGATCACAAGTGTGTTTTCGATCGTTAGGCCAAGCCCTGACTTGGCCTGCGCCACCCGCTCGTTGTATTCCTCGGGCGATTCATAACCCATTTTGGTACCGCGGCAATTCTTGATCTGGTAATGGAAACAATTGCCGTTGATCTTATGCAACCCAAGCAGGCATTGACACAGCTCATGCTTTTTTACCTGTTTCAAAAGGAGCCGCTTTCCTTCGTAATAGCTGCGTATTTCCAACAGCGGGTCGCCTTCCAGATTCTTTTTTCGTTTGATGCTGAGGTTGATGTAGTTGTTCTCATCACGCGTCTCATAGATCCCATACGGGAAATAAGGCTTCTTCTGCGATCGGTTGATGGGCGGTTGCAGCTTCTTGATCTCCTGCGATTCCAACAGCAGCGCCACCAGTTCGCTGCCCGTTTCCTCAAACGAAATGGAATGCACATTTTTCCACAGTTCAGCCCATTTCTTTTTCTCCTTCGGATGAAAATGACTCAGCACCCGCTTCTTGATGTTGATGCTCTTGCCCACATACAGGATCTGGTCGTCCCCATCATAGAAGTAATAGACACCCGCGCCTGTCGGCAGATTTTCAAGTTCGGAGGCAGGCAGATTGGGCGGAATGCGCACATCGGGCATGTCGGGTTTTATGCGACTGAGCACAGTTGATGAATCGCGCTGGAAAAGCATCTGGAACAGCGTGGCCGTGGCTGCCGTGTCGTCCAACGCGCGGTGGTGACTGTCCATTTCAATACCCAGCGTAGCGCACAGTTTTCCCAAACTGTAGGAGGGAAGCCCCGGAATGATCCTTCGGCAGATGTCGATGGTGTCCAGCGTTTCGCGCTTGAACTCCATTTTCAGCTGCGCGAATTCCTTCTTCAGAAAACCGTAGTCGAACGAAACGTTGTGCGCCACAAAAACGCGGTTCTCCGTCATGGCAAAAATGCGTTCGGCATGCTCCGCGAACAAAGGTGCATCGGCCACCATCTGGTCAGTAATGCCCGTCAGTTTCACCACGTAGCGGTCAATGGGCCGTTCGGGGTTCAGCAGCGTGGTAAAGCGCTCCAGTTCCTGTGTTCCATCGTGGATGATGATGGCGATCTCCGTGATCTTGCCATCGTGGATGGTGCCTGTGGTCTCAATATCAACGATCGCAAACTGCGTAAGAGGAAGCGAAAGTTGATCGGCACCGGGTTTTGACATCGGTTCAAAAATATGCAATTGAGCAGGGGTTTGATGTCAGGCCGGAAACATGTTTATCATTGCAGCATGAGAGTGGTACTGCAACGGGTAAAACGGGCTTCGGTAACGGTCGAAGGCCACGTGGTGGGCAGCATCGACCAAGGAGTTCTCATCCTTTTGGGAATAGAGGCGGCCGATACCTTGGAAGACACCGAATGGCTGTGCGGCAAGATCGCGCGGATGCGCATTTTCAATGATGCCGAAGGCGTGATGAATGTTTCGTTGGAAGAGAGCGGAGGAGAAGCACTGGTGGTTTCGCAGTTCACCTTGCATGCCAGCACCAAAAAGGGCAACCGCCCATCGTACATCAAGGCCGCGCGCCCCGAGCAGGCCGAACCGATGTACGAACAGTTCAAGGCCAAATTGGCCGAAACGTTAGGAAAGCCTGTTCAAAGTGGCGTGTTCGGAGCCATGATGGATGTGGAACTAATCAACGATGGGCCGGTTACCATTCTGATGGATTCGAAGGAAAGGGAGTAAGGTTAGCTTCGGTCATGCTGAATTCATTTCAGCATTTACTGGTAAAACAGATGCCGAAACAAGTTCGGCATGACAGACTAACTTTTGCTGAACTCCAAAGCCGCTTGAATGTGTTCTTTTTTCAGACTTGGGAAATCGGCAATGATCTCATCGTTGGTCATGCCAGCTGCCAGCCAGCCGAGAATATCGCCTACCGAGATGCGCGTACCCGTGATGCATGGTTTCCCAAAACGAATCTCTGGGTTGATCGAAATATATTTCAAGTAGCTCGCCATCTGAATTTTCGTTGCATTACAAAGATAGTCAACTCATCAACGATGGGTCTGTTACGATTTTGATGGATTCGAAGGATAGGGAGTAAGGTTAGCTTCGGTCATGCTGAATTCATTTCAGCATCTACTTGTATAACAGATGCCGAAACAAGTTCGGCATGACAGACTAACTTTTGCTGAACTCCAAAGCGGCTTGAATGTGTTCTTTCTTCAGGCTTGGGAAATCGGCAATGATCTCATCATTGGTCATGCCACCTGACCATAGTTTCCTGAAAGCAACGCTTGATTGGCCAATTCAAGCACTTGTTGTGCCTGTTCTTTTTTCACCGAAGGGAATTGCTCGATGAACTGATCGAGCGTGTAACCGTTTTCCAGATGCTCGAAAAGCGATCCGACAGGAACACGGGTTCCAACAAACACGGGAATCCCGCCAAGTGTGTCCTTATCGATACTAATAAGTTCGTTGAGTTGCATTACTTACAAAGATAGTCAACTCATCAACGATGGACCTGGCACTATTTTGATGGATTTGAAGGATAGGGAGTGATTAATTCATTCGAATAAGGGCCACGCAATTTCTTCCGATTCGCTCTATCGTAAATCTATACCACCGCCCCTTTCTTCTTCGATCATATTGAATAGGTTGACTGTTCCAATAGCCAGAGGCCTTGATCTCGACAACTCCTTTTTTTCGCCTTACGGCTAAAATTTCATAGTAATCCGGACTTATTCCGAATTCGGTATTGTCTGAACTATGGTAGTAAACCGCAGCTTTTGAAATTGTCCACTCATAGATTTCCTTGGCCGACTCATCCGATGGGGGAATCGTCCCAGAAACTAAATACATGTCTTCCCTAACGTTTAATTGGGTGATGGTCTTTAGCATTAGTGTGTCCAAGGTCTTCCACTCAGAAAGACTGTCGATGACTATTTCTGCGAATAGTACATTGGGGTCGTTTGGGTTGTAAATATCGCTGGAGTCTAAAGTTTTGATTACAAGATCACAAGGGATAGACTGACCACGTTCCTGAGCTTGTGTACCCAAATGGAGAGATCCGAGCAGAGAGGCAAGAAAGAAGAACTTATTTCCCATGCCGATACAAGTGAATATACCCGCTTCCCTTGTAGAATTTGACCCCGCCCAAGTGGCGGCCTTTGGCAATTACCTCATAAATGTAGCGGTCCTGCTGCACGGGGTTTCCGTGGTAGGTGCCATCCCAAGGCGGGTCGTCAATGGAGTTCATCTTATACATCTTGGCACCCCAACTGTTCGATATCTGTAGTTCAAACTCCACAATGCCGGATGAAACGATCTCAAAGTAATCGTTCAGTCCATCGCCATCGGGCGTAAACGCGTTCGGTATCCACAGCTTGAATTCGGGTTGCACACACATCTCAAAATCAAACTCATCCGTGCAGGTGCCCGAGTCATTTTCCACATGCAGCGTCACGGTGTATTTTCCCGTGTCGGGATAGGTGTGCGTGGGGTACACCCCGTACTGGTAATCTTCGGTAGTGCCATCTCCGAAATCCCACGTTCCGCTGGCAGCGCCCTGGCTCAGGTCGATGAACTCGGCCGTTGGGTCCGATTCCAACAGACAGGCTCCGTTCGGGTTGGGCGTAAAGTAGGCCGCCACATTGGGGAAGTACGGAATGGTCACACTCGTGTCGAATTCGCAGCCGCTTTCCAGCTCGGTAATGGTGATCTGGTATGTGGTGGCCGCTGGCGCGTAGATGGTGCTCATGAAATTGGGTGGTGAGGAATGCCACTCGTAGCTGTAGCTTCCAGGCGGATCCACTTGGGCAGTGGCGTAACCTTGCGAACCATAGCACAGCGGGTCGCTGGTCTCAAAAGTTGTGCTGAAGGGTTCCTTGACATACACATAAATGCTGTCTTCCACAGGTTCGGAGCAGCCATCCCACGTAGTGATGTGATACGTGGTGGTGGTGTCGGGATAGATCTCTTGTGTGGCAAATGAGGAAACATTCGGATTCCACGTATAGGTGAAGTTGCTGCCGTTGCCACCAGAGGCACTTACACCGATGGTTGCCGCATCGCCTTTGCAAACGGTGAGATAGCCGCCCACCGTATCGGTCATGATGGGTTCGGAAACGGAAACGAGCATGTCGGTATGCACTTCGCAGCCCGCGCTGCCATGGTCGTAAGCAATTTGGTGAATGCCTTCGCCCGCCAACGAAGGATTGAAAATGGTGTCGGTGATGCCATCTCCCGAAAAGACCCCGAAGCTTGGAATTCCGATCAGTGCAATGGCCGAATCCACAAAACAGTAGGTGTTCTCCAACCCGATGATCTGCGCGGGTTGTAGCTGATACACGTCCACCATGCACGAATCCCAGCATCCGCTCGACCCTTGATAATAGACCCAATGCTGACCGATTCCTACTTGCTGCGGGTCGAACATCCCTGTCGGGTCGATGATGCCATCTCCTGCCCAGGTTCCGCCAGCGGGCAATGCTTGCAACTGAATCGGGTCGCCCACCTCACACACCGAAGTGTCGAACATGATGTTTTCATGCACGGTCATCACCATTGAATCGACACACGTGTTGGCCTCATAGTAAATGGTGAAGGTGCCGCCTCCAGCAACCGAAGGCGTAAAATGGCCATCTCCGTTGTTGTCTGTCCCGATTCCTGACCAGATGCCACCACTCGGATAGCGGTGAACACCTGCCCAATTCAGCGTCAGCGGGTCGTCATACAGGCAGAATTCACGCACTGAATCGATGATGTTGGTCTGTTGCACATACACGATGCGGGTGTCGGTGCAGCCGTTCACCGAGTAGGTCAATGTGTCGTTGGTGAGGTCAGGAGCAATGGTCGGGTCGTACAGGCCGCTTTGCGAAACACCGATGCCGCTCCACGTTCCACCGGCAGGTGTACCATTCAGTTGGATGGAAGGTTCTTGCGGACAGATGACGTAGTTGCCACCCGCATCAATTTCGCTCACCGTAATGTCAACTGTACCCGAACAACCGTTGATGGTGTAGGTGACGGTGTGCGTTCCTGGTCCGGCCGTGGCAGGATCGAACGTGCCCCAATACCAGTTGGTGATACCCGTTCCGCTCCAAGAACCACCGAACGGAATGACTGTAAGATTGAAGTGCGGGTCTGACTCGCAGACCGTAATGTTGGAGGGCATGGCCAAGTTCTCCACCTCAACAACTTTGGTGTCGGTGCAGCCGTTTGCGGAAGTATACGTAATGGTGAAACTTCCTGACGATGAAGGCGTGAACATCCCGGCAGGTGTGGTGTTCGGGCCGCTCCATGTTCCGCCTGCGGGATAGCCATTGGTAAGCTGAAATGGCGCGGCATTCGGGCAGGACGCCTGATCGTAACCCGCCCATATCTGGTAAACGGTGGATTGAATGGAATCCGTGCAGCCGTTCAGGTCGGTGTAGTAGGTCCAAGGCGTTCCGTCTCCAGAATCAGGTCTGAAAATACCGATCGGGTCGTTGATGTGCGTTCCGCTCCAACTGCCTCCGGATGGCGTGGCTGAAATGGCAAAAGGTGCTTCATTTTCACACACGGCCGGAATAGGGTCGATGACCGGAGGTTGAATGACCGTGATGGTGGTCTGATCCGAAGCTGAGGCAGAAGGTCCGGCATCGCTCACGGTCACGGAATATGTGGTGTTTGTGGTGGGACAGACCAGATGCGGTCCCGGAGAATTGGGCAGCCCGTTGCTCCAAGCGTAATTGTAGGTGTTTGGGTCACCACCTGTCACTTCCGCCCATATCTCCACGCAGTCGCCCAAGCAAACGGTCGGGCTTTCTTCCAAAACCTCCACTTGCAACGGACAGTCGTTCACCGTTAGTGAACCTTCCGCCTCCAAGGTGAACTCATTGTCGCAATCATCCGCATAGTTATAGGTGAATTGCAGGTCGTACGTGGCGCTGTTGTCAAGCCCTGGGCTGAAGGTGACCTCGTACTGCGTTCCTTCTCCTGCATTGCAGTTGAGTGGGTTGATGCTGCTCACGGTCTGTCCGCCCGATACCGCAAACGCTGCCGGATAGACCGAATCGCACGGAACAGGTGTATCAAACGTCATGACGACCACCTCGGTGCTACACGTGGGTGCACTCGGGTTGAAGGTGATTGTCGGTGGGTCTGGTTGCGCCACTTCCACTTCCCAATAGGCCAACCAGCCAGCGCAGGCCACACCCGCCTGATCAGAGATCCAATGAACGGTCAGGCATCCGGAAGTGGCAATGACCGAAGGCGGGAGATTCTGACCCGAAACGGGCGACCCGATCTGTGGCGAACTCGTGTTCGGACCATCATAAAAGGTCATGATGTCGAATCCCTGCTCAGAGCAGAACTCGAAAAAGGTCATTTCAATGCTGATCGCATTCGGTACGCAGATGGTGAAGGTGTAATCCTCGCCATGCGTGTAATCTTCCCCGTTCAATCCACCATTGCTATCGGTAAAATAACCTTCGCAATCGTTTGTAGTGATATTGCCAACAAGCGGGTAGGTGGTCTGTGAAAAAGATGAAAGGTGAAAGATGAAAAATGAAAAAACGAGCAGAAGCCTCAACACTGACCACATCATTTTTTCGGATACCTGCTCTGAGGGACCTGCGAAAATCTGAGAATCTGTGGCTGAGGTCATGTTCATAATTGAACTTTTCCGCTCCGAATTCAAGGGCGGTAAACAGTAATGGTGTCGCTTTCAACCAACTTACTCCAGTTGCCAGCCCTGTCTTGGATCTTTACTTCAAACTGAAGTTTTTCAATGGAGTCATTTCCCAGAATGAAAAGGTTGTTCAACCGAACGGAAAGCCGTCCTTCTATCGGCACTTTTGCATCCACAGGTGCCAGCGGCTGCACATGGTAGAGGTCTTCGTATTGCAAGCGACTGTCCTTTACGCTTAATGACGCCACGTTGGGATCTGGGTGGCCGAGGTCACCGTTGTAATCGTAGTAATTGAAACTGATGATGACCGTATCGGTGAATTCCGCCACATTCATCGGCTCCACGGTCAGGTCAGAGATCTCGGGGATGTCTGAATGTTCCTGCTTGCAAGATGCAAGGAAGGCAACTGCCAACAGCGCTATGATCAGTTGACGAACTTCCACGAGAAATACTTTTTGATGTAGAGCATGCTGCCGTCCTGCGGAATTTCGGTCGTGTCGGGCTGAACGGGGTCTTTCAGGTACACACGCAGATAAAAGGTCGTATCAAGATTGGCGGGGAACGAACCGACATTGAAGCTGAACTTGTGTTGGAAGTCATCCGCCTCACCAAGAAAGTTCTGATGCGTTTCGGGCGAGCCAAGTAACTGTAGATCGTACACGGTTGCTGTCGAATCGAACTGATCGATCCTCCCACTCATCTTTACCTTGGTGTAAGGGAAATCGGAAAGGGCTGTTTCCTTGTCGTGAACGGAGAACCAAACGTTCACATTCTGAGAACCGATAGGCACTTCAATTCTGTCGGCCCCGTTGCATGGTACTCCATCAGCCTCCGCATAAATGCCCGAAATACCCGGTTGTTGATCATTTACGGTTGGGGCGTTTCCGAACATGTCCTTTGCTCCGTTCATGATCCATGTGCTGAGGTTGCTCAGATGTTCGGCTTTGGTGGCGTTCCATTCCGATTCAGGATTGTAGTAGGCATCCAACGGCATGATGCCCGAAATGCCGTCAATGTCCTCATTCAGGCGTAGCCAGATGATGGATTCTGAAAGGCTGCCAGGTTTCACGCGGTACTGGTAAGTTCCTGCCGGATTGTTCTTCACCACAGGTGCATAGACCAACGTGTTGTAGGCACTTTCGATGGTGCGGAAATCAGGTTCGAAGGTTCCATCGTGGCAGCCCGAATTGGCACAGGTCGGTTTGAAGATGTTCTGATGCAAGCCTACAAAACTGGTCGGGTCGATGTTCTCGATATTGGTGGTGTCCTCTGGCGGAAGATTGTTCGGGTCATCGAACGGATTCTTCTCATCCTTGGTGCAACTGGAGATGGAAAGGATGAGAAGAGAAAAGAGATAAAGAAACAAGGAGGTGCTGAATTGCGAAATCCCCCGTCTCCAAATGTTCCGCAAGCTCCACTTTCGAGCCATACGCCTTAGGTGGAACAAGAGGGCCAATCCTCCTTTTAAAGGAGGTGCCGAGGAACGAGGCGGAGGATTATTTTCGAGCTTCATTCTCATATCCTATCAAACAATGATTGTGCGGTGGATGAGATCAATCCGCTGTTCATCACATCATCTTTAAAACCGAGTATTTCCGCAATGGTCGGACAGTTGTCGGCCGTTTCGCCTATTTGGTTTCCAACGCCACCACGAACCAGATTGGCAGGTACGTTCGGCCCGACCATCTGCGTGAAAACCCGCTGTGTGTTGGCATCTGAATGGTCAAAAGCATACCAGTCGTTCGTGTCTTTTATCGGATTAGGCGTCAGGTTGCGACCGCATTCTGGCGTTACCAGCATAATGGTGTTTCCGGCCATTTCCGGAATCTGCTGTATCTGATTCCACAGATGACCGACCGCATGGTCTGCTCGGTGGAGCGCAGCCAGATAACCTGTGTAATTGCTGTGGCACGTGTCAACCACGCCAAGATTCACCACGGTCAAGGTCGGTTTGAACCACTTCATCACTTCCACCGTGTAGGCGACCGTGTTCAGGTCGTTGTTGTCGTCAACAGGTGGCTTGGCAATATTTCCTCCCAAATTGTACATCTCCCGAAGGAAGAGTTTGATGCTCTGCTTTTCTTCCTCCGTGTTGTAAATGGTGTCGATCGTTCCTCCAACATTCTCAAAATTGTTATCGAGGAAGTACTTCATTTGGTAGATCGGGTCGAGTTCTTCTTCAGGGTGATACACCTTGGCGTTGGAGAGATGTTCCTGACCGGGAGATTGACTTCCGAATGTGATGCTCGGAGCAAGAAAATTGGCACCATACTGCGCCCCATAATCTGCATGATGACTGTAATTCATGAGCGGAGTGGAATTGCCGATGCCGTTGCCCACGAACCAAACTTTTGATGCAGGCGCACCCAAATGCCTGCGCGTGTATTCGAAAATGGTCGGATTGATCGGTTTCTGGCGCAGGCCTTGCGAATAGAGCGTATTGCCTTGCAGAAGGGCGTTCATGCCTCCGTAATGCCCTGCGTGGCTGCTGCGCACTTCCTTGAAAAGCGTTCCCTGCTGTTGAATGGTGGAACCCAGAATCTGCGGAATGGGCGTGTCTCCGGTCAGATTTCCGTTTGTTCCGAACACGACCTTCTGCGTTGGTGGTGCTCCGTCAAGCATGTTGAACATGATGTTTCCTTCCACCTGAATTTGCTGGCTTTGCGCCAAGTAGGTCTGTTCAATGCTTTCCTGCTGGCGCACCCCACCTGCAAACATCACCATAACCACATGTTCCGCCATTTGCGAACCCGTGGCCGCGAACAACCTTCCCGAAGGGAGAATGTAAGGCGCAGCAAATGCTCCGGCCGTGGCCGCTGCTGCTTTTTTGATGAATCCTCTCCTTTTCATATATGGTTACGAATTATGTTAGACCACGGTCGATAGTCCATAGACCATGGTCCGATGTACATGGAATACGGGCCTGTCGCCTTGTACTGTGGTCCGTGGACCATGGACTGTGGACTCTTCATCTTTCAATAGTATTGGTATTCGTTAGAAAGGGCGAATGAGAAATAAACCAGTTCGGGCTTCACATTGGGGTGTGTGCTGATGTAATTCTTGAAGAACTGCCGCTCAGCCTCGGTCGGGTTGCGCACAAGGAACCGATTGTATGTTTCGGTGATGAAACCATCAAGGTCCGCACGCATTTCCTGTTCACTCGGCAGGATCACGCCACCCGAATTCATGTAATTGCTGATGAGCACTTCGTGCACCAGGTCTTTGTCGCCAAAGGCAAGTACGCATTCGCTTGCCTCAAATAGATTGTCGCTTGAAAGTGCCGTCTGAAAAAGGTTGGCGTAAAGAATGGCGATGTACTGCTGATCGGACTTCAGTTTTGTCTTGTTCGCATTCGGAGGAAGGATCGTCTCTTCGTTGACCTCATAGAGTTTGTCTTTCTGGCAGCCTGCTGTGGTAAGGGTGAAAAGGAACAGTGCAAGCCGAAAAACAGAATGATCGAGGCGGCTATTGCGTGCCATGGTCCATAGTCCATAGACCATAGTCCGCAGACCGTGGACTACCGACCATGGACCATAAACTATCGACTGTTTAAATTTCATCATTTCCTACTGCTCAAAGTGTGCATACTCATCCGTCACCATAATGGCGCGCTGAACCTTCTGGAGGTCGTGATCCACAAAAAGATCAACCATCAGATCATTTGTTTCTGCGGTTGATGGATCGCGTGCCAACAGTACTTTATACGACCACACGATCAATCCTTCATAGAACTCGCGGGAGTTCACCAGAATGTCAACATATTCGTTCTTGTTCTGACCCGGTTTCCCAAGAATGGTTGCCGGTTGATTGTATTCGATCATGTTGAACCCGGCATAGAATTCCGCCTGTGTAGGATAGCGGAAGAAGAGGTTGTCGAAACTGGCGTTCACGAAATTGAACGTGTTCATGTTGATCTCGTCATAAACAGCATTGTTGATCATGGCCGCACACATGTCTTTGATCTCAATATCACCATTGAAATAGTCGGATTCGGAATCGAGTATTGCCTGAAGTTTGGCCACCTGTTCGTGCCTGTCGTAAACACCTTCCCAGTTTCCGTTCAATGAATCGGGTAGAATTCCACCGGCTATTGGCCCCATCACTGCATGGATCTCTGCATTGGAGGCAGCTTCGATGAAACGCGCCTTGCATTGCTCATACAAACGGTTGTAGTAAGCATGCTTGTAAGAAATGTCGCCTTCAATGAAATCCGTGTTCGATTGCAGTTTCAGGATCATCGCCTCACGCGCTTCAAAACTCAGATCGGCAGCTTTCAAGGTCTCTCGGTTCGAGTTCATCTCTGCATCCAGCGGTTCGCGCCCGATCTGATCGATAAACACACGGTTGATGTAATTCTCTATCAGCAGATCCGAAACCTCAGCATAGTACGGGGCATTATTGTCGGGAACGAGTTCCGGGTCTTTGGAACAGCCAAAGAACATTGCGGCAAGCGCGAAAAAAAGGATGAATTGACGTGGTGTCCGCATTGAGGAGTCCTAAGTTACAGGTTCAGATCGAGTCATCATGGGTTGTTTTCTTTCTTTGTCAACAGAATAACAGAAACATGACCATCGAACAGGCCCAACGAACCGTTGACCAATGGATCAACACCACAGGTGTCCGCTATTTCAATGAATTGACGAACATGGCCATGCTCACCGAGGAGGTGGGCGAAGTGGCGCGCATCATTGCCAGACGTTACGGAGAACAGTCGGAAAAGGAAAGTGACAAAGACAAGGACCTTGGGGATGAAATGGCTGATGTGCTTTTCGTGCTGTTGTGTCTGGCCAATCAGACGGGTGTAGATCTAACTGAGGCACTCAAGAAGAACCTTGAAAAGAAAACGGCCCGCGATGCAGACCGTCATCAGAGCAATCCTAAATTGCGGTAGAGACGCAATTCATCGCGTCTCGTGATGATGGTCTTAGAAAGATGGGATGAATGAAGCCGCGATAAATAGAGACGCGATAAATCGCGTCTCTACGGGTCAATATTCTTTCTTCACCGTTTGGATGAAGTTGATCATCTGGATCCAGTATTCGGTTTCACCCTCGGTGCCTTTATCTAAACAGGCGGCCCCATGAGCGCCTCCCTTCGGTGGAGCAAAGAATATCTTCTTGTCTGTTCGCACCGCATCCGCAATCGGTTTAACATACTTCTTCTCATCTGCACTGCAAGCAATGAAAGTTGGCTTGGTGAGTTGATGCGCCACATCCATTACATTCAACTTGTTGCCAAAATATTCTCCTGGACTGAATGCGATAACAGCCGCCACCTGTGACATCTCCTGACCGAGTTTCATAGCAAGCGATGCCGTGTACGAACTGCCGAAAATGATCACAGGCTTTCGGGCAATGATGAATGCCTTTTGGATGGCCGCGATCATATCCTGTTCCGAATCAAGATATTCCGTACCCAAGCCAGTTTCCTTGGCAAGCACGAAGGTCTCGTTTACAATGAAGTTGGATTCTTTGCCTGACCGCAGATCCACGGCAATGCAGTTCACTTCCAGTTTGTTCAGTTTTGGCGCAATGCGTTGAAACTCGCCACGGCTCGATTGTGCCTTATGGAACAGCACCACCCAAGGGTAACTTGGGTCGGCCTCATACATGTCGGCCGTGATCGTTACACCATCTTTAGAAGGGAATTTTACTCGTCTGGCGGTCTGTGCATCAACACTTGCAGCGCTGACCAGTACAACCAGCAGTAAACTCAGAACTCTCAATCTCATCATCCTCGAAAATTACGATTGCTTACGCACCTCTATCAATCAATGTTCCAATTTTTCGAACAGAGTAACCAACAATAAAAAACCCTGTTCGCACAAACGAACAGGGTTTCGGGAAATTCTATTGTTTGCAAGATTACTTTTCTGCAAGAACGATGACCTTATTGTTGTTCATCTCCACAACACCACCACCGATATCGAAGTACTGAACATCACCATCCACGGCTTCTACCTTTATCTTTCCTTTTACCAAGGTTGAAACAATTGGTGCGTGGTTGTTCAAGATGCCGAAAAGACCTTCTTTGCCAGGAAGTTGCACGTGACGTGCTTCTCCTTCAAAAACCTTTTCGTCTGGTGTTACGATTTCGAGTGTCATAGTTATTGGGTTATTCGTTATTAAGTTATTGAGTTAATCACCGATAACGAATAACCAATAACCTATAACTTGTGTCGTTTAGGCTTCCGCCATCAACTTCTTACCTTTTTCAATCGCTTCTTCGATGGTTCCAACAAGGTTGAATGCAGCTTCTGGATATTCATCCACCTCACCGTCCATGATCATGTTGAAGCCTTTGATGGTGTCTTCGATACTTACGAAAACGCCTTTCAGACCAGTAAACTGCTCGGCCACGTGGAACGGCTGAGAAAGGAAACGCTGAACTCGTCTTGCGCGGTGTACAACCAATTTGTCCTCTTCAGAAAGTTCGTCCATACCAAGAATGGCGATGATATCCTGAAGTTCCTTGTATCGCTGAAGCGTTTCCTTCACGCGTTGAGCAGTATCGTAATGGTTTGCACCAACGACTGCTGGAGTTAGAATTCGAGAAGTTGAATCCAATGGGTCAACCGCTGGGTAGATACCCAACTCAGCGATCTTACGGGAAAGTACTGTTGTTGCATCCAAGTGCGAGAAAGTTGTCGCTGGAGCAGGGTCGGTCAAGTCATCCGCAGGTACGTAAACCGCCTGTACAGATGTGATCGATCCACGCTTAGTTGAAGTAATACGCTCCTGCATCAATCCCATCTCAGTTGCCAATGTTGGCTGGTAACCTACCGCAGATGGCATACGACCAAGAAGTGCCGATACCTCAGAACCTGCCTGTGTAAATCGGAAGATGTTATCGATGAAGAAAAGGATGTCACGACCTCCTGATTTCTCATCACCATCACGGAAGTACTCCGCAATTGTCAATCCTGAAAGCGCCACACGCGCACGTGCACCTGGAGGCTCGTTCATCTGACCGAAAACGAAAGTCGCTTTCGACTTCTTCAATTTCTCATGATCGACCTTGGAAAGATCCCAACCGCCTTCTTCCATGCTGTGACGGAATGCATCACCATAATCGATAATTCCTGCTTCGATCATCTCACGAAGAAGGTCGTTTCCTTCACGTGTTCTTTCACCAACACCTGCAAATACAGAAAGACCTCCGTGTCCTTTGGCGATGTTGTTGATCAACTCCTGGATCAATACGGTTTTACCAACACCGGCACCACCGAAAAGACCGATCTTACCACCTTTTGCATAAGGCTCAATAAGGTCGATTACTTTGATACCTGTGAAAAGTACTTCTGTAGAAGTTGAAAGGTCTTCGAACTTAGGTGGAAGTTTGTGAATCGGGTAACCGCCTTTCTTATCGCAATCGGCCATTCCATCGATCGGGTCTCCAACCACGTTGAAAAGACGACCGAAGATCTGATCACCGATAGGCATGGTGATCGGTGCGCCAAGTGCGCGAACTTCCGTTCCGCGGCTCAAACCGTCTGTTGAGTCCATCGCAATGGCACGAACGGTGTCTTCACCGATGTGCTGCTGGCACTCAAGCGTTACTACTTGTCCGTCAGGACGTGTTACTTCAAGGGCATCCATGATCTTTGGAAGCTCTCCACCCTCGGTGAAACTCACGTCCAATACTGGACCGATGATCTGGGCTACTTTACCGGTTTGAACTGACATTTACTTTAGCTTTGATTCAGAGGTATATGCTCGAAATTTTCGGCTGCGAAAGTAGGTCATTTAAATCAGGGTGACAAGGGGTGTTTAAAATTTGTTGACAAGCATGTTGAGATGTGCTTTTTGAGTACAAAAATGACACCTATAGCCCGTGTAAATGGATATTTTTGTCGCCCATCGAAGTGAGGAAAAACGCGTGAAGGTCTATCATTCCATTGAGGAGTTTGAGAAAGTGAACGGTGCTGTTGTGACCACAGGAACGTTTGATGGTGTACACATCGGGCATCGCAAGATCATTGCCCGCATCAATGAGATTGCCCGTAAGATCGATGGCGAAAGTGTGCTGCTGACCTTCCATCCGCATCCGCGCATGGTACTGTTTCCAGATGACCACGGTTTGGAACTCATTACCACGTTGGATGAGAAGATAAAACTGTTGGAAGAGGCTGGAGTTCAGAACCTCATCATTCATCCATTTACACGCGAATTTTCGCGGACAACTTCCATCGATTTCATCCGTGATATTCTGGTGGAGAAATTGGGGACGAGTGTGCTGGTCATCGGTTACGACCATCATTTCGGAAGGAACAGGGAAGGAAGCTTTGAGCATTTGCGCGAGTCAGGGCCGCTCTATGGTTTTCAGGTGGAGGAAATTTCGGCTCAAGATGTTGACGATGTGGCGGTGAGTTCCACCAAGATCCGCGCAGCGTTAAGCCATGGCGATGTGGCCACCGCTGCCAAATACCTTTCGTACATGTATGAATTGTCTGGAACGGTGATCCATGGCGATAAACTGGGAAGAACCTTGGGGTATCCAACGGCAAATGTTCAGGTGGAGGATAGAAATAAGGTCATTCCTGCCAACGGTGTGTATGCCTGCT
Source organism: Flavobacteriales bacterium (assembly GCA_016124845.1). NCBI lineage: Bacteria > Pseudomonadati > Bacteroidota > Flavobacteriia > Flavobacteriales > Flavobacteriales bacterium. Next base: position 164,065 of record WGMW01000008.1, on the reverse strand, counting down.
ACGTCTTATTGGGCGGAAGGAAATTCAACGGCATGCTCAATATCGGCACCCGCCCGACCGTTGATGGAGGAGCAAGAAGAATTGAGGTTCATATTTTTGAACTGAATGAAGAATTGTACGGTCAGAAGATCACACTTCAGTTGAAAGACCGCATCCGAGATGAACAGAAGTTCGATTCGGTCGATCAGTTGAAGGAACGATTGCTGATCGATAAGAATGAAGCTGAAAAGATATTATGAGGTATTTGTCGCTTATCCTATTCGTCATTTTTTCCAAATACTCATTTGGACAGAATTACACGTTGGATGCGCTTGAAACTCAGGTCTATCAATACACAACGCTTGAGGAAGCTTTGGCCGCTCCGCACGATAGCGTCTACAGCCTGAAACTGAAAGAACGCTTGAAGGAAGTTCCTCCAGAAGTGTTCACCGAGTTTCCAAACCTGCAATGGTTGGATCTGAGCAGAAACCGCCTGAAATCCATTCCTCCCGAACTCGGTCTGTTAAAAAATCTTAAAAAGCTGATTCTCAACAAGAACAAAATTGAAGAGCTTCCAGCGGAGATCGGGCAGTTGGAAGACCTGCGGGAACTCATCATCAGTCAGAATGAACTGGTGACACTTCCTATGGAGATCGGGAACCTGAAAAAGCTGCGCTACATAGATATGTGGAGCAACAATATCACGGGTTTGCCTGGCTCAATGGCCGAAATGTATGCGCTTCAGGAGATCGATCTTCGGGTTATTGTGATGACAGCAGCGGAGCAGGAGGACATTAAGATTCTGCTTCCGAACGTAGAGGTGAAAATGGATCAACATTGTAATTGCGGGAATTGATGGGCTGTTGATATTGGGAAATACATTTCCTAATTTCAGTCGCAAATTCCACGGTCATGAAAACTCAATTACGCAGTTTCCTCATCATTTCAAGTATGATTTTCGGTTGGTTGATGCTTGGTTCGTGGAATGGCGGCCCTGCCCCCGAATCCAAAAGCGACAGTCTGGCCATTATCCGAGTGGTGAAACCCGTGAACGAGCTTTTCAATATCAAATCGGTGGTGTTTGTTTCGAAAGGTGCAGGAAAGATCGATCAGGTGGAAGTGACCGATGCCGATCATGGTGATGGCGACTTCGTTCTGAAGCAAACATTGTCAGATTTTCTGAGCAATGGCTATACCATTCAGTCAGCCACAGAAGCTGTTGGAGACGGCATGCAACTCAATACCTACTATCTGAAGAAGAAGGTTATTTGAACCTTGCGTTTTAAATGGATATTTCGAGCGCCATAACTCCTTTAGCGGTCACGCTGGTAATGGCGTTATTGGTCGCAGCTTCCAAGAAAAAGCCAAAGGAAGATAAGAAGGGAAATAAAATACTTCGACTTCCTGTTTTGTACCCGATTATTGGAGGTTTTGCTACGATTGCCGGGCTCACGGTTTTAGTTTACGGATTATGGACATGTGAACCTGATGAGACCATATTTGTTCTAATGCTTTTTCTAATGGCCAGCGGCCTTGGAATTCCGTTGCTACTAATAGGCATCGTGTTTAAATTGGTGATTACTCCGGATCAATTGGAACAAACCACCATGCTCGGCAAGATAAAGACGATGAAATGGGTTGATATTGAGTCTGTCACCTTTGGAAAGGTCAGTCTGGAACTGAAAATCAGGAGCAAGGATCAGCAAATTAAAGCACACATGCATTTAGTTGGATTCCCTTACCTGATTGATGAAATAGAATCGAATACGAAGTTTAATAGACAGGAAATGGGAATTCCACAAATCTAAGTTCTGTATTGGCCGATAATTGAAATTGGCTTAAGGCGGGAAGAACCTTGTTTAACTGAATAGATTTCCCTGAGAACTTTCATGTTCCAATAACCATTGCTTCCGTTTTAAACCGCCTGCATAGCCTGTCAGGCTTCCATCGCTACCAATAACCCGATGACACGGAATGATGATGGCGATCGGATTTTTCCCATTGGCTGTTCCTGCTGCACGGATCACTTTCGGGTCACCGAGGCGTTTGGCCAGCTGCAAGTAAGAAATGGTCTTCCCGAACGGAATGGATTGCAATTCAATCCAAACAGCCTTTTGAAATTCGGTTCCTTCCGGGTTCAGGATTAAATCGAACACCGTTCTCGTTCCTTCAAAATACTCCTGAAGTTGCTGAACGCATCGGTCTAAAATTTCGCTTGAATGAAAGATGCTCGGTTCACCCTCAATGAAAAGAACCTTGGAAATCGCTCCGTTCGTTTCCGTTATCTCAAGCGTCCCTATAGGAGAAAGAAAATGGGTAACCCGCATGCCGCAAGTTACCCATCCTTAAAACAAACATGTGTGAATTATCGCGCCAGAATGATCTTTCCGGTTTTGAGGAAAGCACCATCAAGGTCTGTAAGACGGTAGATGTACGTGCCGTTTGTGAATCGATCCATTGAGATGACATTCTGAGATGCATTCAATTGCTGGTCATAAACTCGTTGTCCCATGATGTTTGAGATGATGAGCTTTCCACCGTTGAGTTTGCCAAGGTTGAAAGTGACATCAGAAACAACGGGGTTCGGATAAACTTGAATTGCAGCAATATCCTCCTCGGCAATACCAACTGTGATGGTCTCGTAATCAAGGTCATCAAAATACACAACGCTATTCTCTTGAGGGTTATTCGTATTGCTTGACAGCAAAAGAATTTGAACAAGAGTCGGAGAATCAGCAGAATAGTAGGTCACGGGAGCACTGAACTGAGTCCATGATGAGACAACCGTATTGCCACTCCATTCAGCTGAGCCAACGGTATCACCGGTCGTCTCGTTGATCAACAATGCAGAAAACGAATATGTATCTGAATTCACGGGGTCGGCCCTATACCATCCCGTAAATGCTGTTGGTCTTGCTGTGAACGGGTCACCTCCATCCACGGCCTGTGTCTGCGTGTTGATGGTACCGTTGGTGCAGATTCCAGGTGCCATCTCGTCAACTGGAGGCAAAGTTATCTGTACGTGCTGCGTCACTAACTTAAGGGCGTTACTGCCTCCGTGGACATTGGACGATTCTTTTTGAGTAGTGCAGATTCCGACCAAGTAGGTGTTTGCGTTGAGGGTTCCCCAATCCGTCAGACTTTCGCAGCTTCCCGGACCAGAGGTCCAGTTTTCAAAACCGCCATTGGTAATTTGAGCAAGGCTTGCACTAAAAGTGAATGCTAAAGCCGAAAAAAGAAGTAGATGTTTTATCATGATCAATGGTTTTTAGTTGCAATCAAAGTAATGCAAAAGTTTTGCTCTTGCTTGTCATTTGCTACTCGTAGTGTAATTTCAACCTCCGTTTATTAAAAATTATTCTTTCATGAGAAGTTTTGCTTCTGAAATTCGAACCGTTTCAATCGTAGTCTGCTTACTTTTTCTTGCAAACGGGGCGTTCTCGCAAACGTCCTTTGAACGCGTAAAGACGATATTCAACAATAACTGTACGATCGGTTGTCACAGTGGGTCAAATCCCAGCGGACAGCTGAACCTGTCTGGAACGGTTGCGGAGGTCTATGCAGAACTGGCCGGAGTTGTACCCGTGAATCCTGCCGCGGTAAGTGCCGGTTTGAAGCTGGTAGATCCAGGTTACCCCGAAAGAAGTTTCCTTTTCGCCAAGATCGCTGCGGATATTGACCCGGTCAGTCATCTGGTTCAGGCAATGGGAACGCAGATGCCACAGAACAGCCCGCATCTTGCATACGAGGACATTGAAATGGTGCGTCAATGGATTCTATTTGGGGCTGATACTGTTTCTGATTATGTCGATCCGCAGCTGTTGTCTGATTACTACAATGGAACGATGGGTATGTCGCGAATGGAGCCGCTTCCCATTCCAGACCCATCCGAAGGAATTCAGATCCATTACGGACCGTTCTTTCTGGCTCCGCTTGAAGAGAGGGAGTTTTTCTACAAATACAGCACAGACCTTACGGATCCGACCGAGGTGAACCGCGTGAATATCGAGATCAACGATTTCGGACATCATACGGCACTTTATCGATACTACCCCAATCAAGACACGAATTTTGCTCCCGGCCTCAGACCGGTGAACAGTATTCTTGATGCAGCGGGTGTTTATTACACGGCAGACATCATCGGTCAATGGCCAAATAGTCAAGACGTGGTGCTTCCGGAAGGGGCAGCGTTTTTCTGGAATGCGAATGTGGTCCTGGACCTCAACTATCACTTGCCGAATTACAGTTCGGATTCCATTCTTGCGGGCGAGTTCTACATGAATGTGTATACGCAACCATCTGGCACGGCTCAAGAGGAAATGAAATCAAGCCCCGTGTATTATGGAGGTAACGATCCTTCGGCCTTGGTCATTCCTCCAGGTACCACCGATTCGGTTTACAGGATCACCCAGTACGAAACGGATACAACCTATACATGGTATATCTGGTCCATTATGGCGCACACGCACAAAACAGGGCAAGATTTTCAAGTTTGGATGAGAAACCCAGATGGAACGAAGGGCGATAACATTTATAATGGTCATTACGATGATACCTACAGTTTCGATCAGGGATATTACGATTGGCAGCACCCGCCTTTCAGAACGTTTGATGATGAACTGCTTGAAGTGAATTTTACCAATGGGTTGATTCATGAAGCTACGTTTACGAATCCAGGACAGAATACGATCTATTTCGGTCTTACAACGGAAGACGAGATGTATGTCACTTACATTCAGTATGTGGAGGAGCCGCTCACCGCTGGTATTGAAGAACAGAATGGCTTAGCACCGAACCCGCTCAAGGTTTACCCGAATCCAACGAATGGAACCATCAATCTGGCATTTGATGTAACAGAAAGAGACCAGTTTCAGGTGGTTCTACTGAACGAAATGGGGCAAGAGGTCTATCGATCGTCCGCCAATTGTTCGATCGGTCGGCAGCGCATCAGTTTGGATAAACAAACACTCGGTCTGTCCGAAGGGCTCTATTTCGTGAAGGTTTCTTCAGCTGGTCAGCAGTTGTCTTCCAAGATTGTTCTGTACTGATCAGAACTTCAGGGTCAGCATCGTCATAAAGTTGAAACCCGCTTGCGGATAGTAGAAATTCTCCGTGGTGGTTTGACCTCCGTAGATATACGAGAATGTATATCCGTTGGAAGAATACAATTGGTTGAAGATGTTGTTCAACTGTAGTCCCAAGCCGATCTCCTTGAAGAATTTCCAACTGATGCTGTAGCTCACTTGAACGTTATTTACAACGTAGCCTTTCAGCATGCGGTCGCTATTTGATGTATTGTCCAAGAACTGCTTGCCTACATATTTGGTGATGAATGATGCGCGGAGCTTCTTGATCGGTTCGTAGGTAAGGTTGCCCGCAGCAATATAATTCGGTGAGAAGGCAATGTCGGTTGTTCCATGATGAATGGCCACCTGACCACCATTGTCATAATCGTCCACATATTCTGTGAAATCCCAGATCTTGTTCTGACTCCAAGTGAAGTTTCCTGAAATATTCAGGTTTTTGATGATGTTCCAATTGGCCGTCAGCTCCAATCCGTAGCGGTCGCTCCAATCCACATTCTGGTGCGTATACGAACCCACATCATTGATGGCACCTGTCAGTACCAACTGATTGTGGTAGATCATCCAAAAGGCATTGATGCCGACCGAATACGTACGCGACCGTCTCTGATAGCCCAATTCCCAATCGTAGAGCGTTTCGTGTTTCGGGCGTGTGAGTTGCGTACTTTCCACAAGATCGGTTCGTGCGGGCTCTCGGTTGGCCATGGCAATGGACGTGTAGAAACGGTTGCGGCTGTTCATCTCGTAGTTGATGCCGAATTTCGGATTGAAGAAATGCCAGTTCAACAGTTGTTGCTGCATCGATACATCTCCGAAAATGGAAGCGAACGGTCCATAGAAACTGTATTCAATGGTCCGGTGCTGAAGGTCCGCAAACAGGCTTACTTTCGGATGTACGAAGTAGGTTGCCTTCACATAAATATTGATGTCGTTCTTACGAGCATTGTTCTCGTAATAACGATGATGGATGGACTCGTAGGCATCGGAATCCGTTCCTACAACTTCACCATAATGTTTACCCAGATATTGATTGAAACCGCCACCGAACGTGGCCGAGAACCGTTTGCCAGAATTGTAGTTCAAACTGAATGTGGCACCATAAAAATGGTTGTCGAGCCAACGCCTGCGGATGATGTCCGAAGTTTTGGTCGTATCGTTTCCCTGGATCACAAATGGCAATCCATAATCAGAAAGATTCTCACCCAATTTCTGTTCTTCATAATAGCCGTAACCACGGGTATAATGTCCCGTCAGGTTGAAATTCCATTGCTGGTTGAACTCGTGCGAAAGGATCAGTTGGTAATGATCCTGTCGGTAATGGTCGATCTGGTTCTTGTACGTGTAATAGTTGTACCTGCGGTCGCTGTTTCTGAGATTGTCTGCTTCCGCATGAGACAGGTCATTCCGCTCTATGTAGGCGTTCAGCTGGCCAATGTCGCCTGTAATGCGCGCTTCGGGTGTTCCGTACCATGCCTGATAGGTTTTTTCCAACCCCGAAAGCACGTTGAAACGAATCAACGTCTTTTTGCCATGGTACGCAGCCGAAGCGTAGAGTGACCAAAGACTGGAACTTCCGCGGTCTACATAGCCGTCTGATGAGATCCGGCTCAATCGGGCATCGATGGTGAACTTGTTGGCGATCAGTCCAGAGCCGCCCGCGATCGTATGTCGCCACGTGTTGAACGAGCCGTAACCGTTGATGATATCGACATACCACTTTTTGTGGAGCGTTCCTGTTTGCATATTGAGGCTGGCACCGAATGCCGAGCCTCCGTTGCTGCTGGTTCCCACGCCCCGCTGCACCTGAATATTGCTCAGACTGGATGCGAGGTCGGGAAAATCGACCCAATATGTTCCGTGCGATTCAGAATCATTGACAGGAACACCGTTCAAAGTCACATTGATGCGTGTTGGATCTGTACCACGGATTCGTATTCCTGTGTAGCCGACCCCAGCACCGGCATCTGAGGTGGTCACCACGCTTGGTTCCAGTTGCAGCACATAAGGAATGTCGCGACCATAATTCCGCTCTTTGATGGTTTTTTCATCTACATCCGTGTAAGCAGTTGCCGTGTTGTGGCTGGCGCGAGTTGATAGCACCACCGCCTCATCTTTCTGGTAAGATGTCGGTTTCAGGTAGATCGATTGTAGCTCATTCGTTCCAGAGGCCGTGTTTATTTCCTTGTCATCGTAACCGATGAAACTCAGCAGCAGCGTAAGCGAATCGCTTTTGCCGTACCGCAAGTTGAATTTGCCTTCACTGTCGGTAAACGTTCCGCTGTAAGTTCCCTTCACCGAAACATTCACGCCCGGAATGGCCGAACTGTCAGCCGCAGAATAAACTGTTCCTGATATGGATTGGGCCCGCATTTGTAAAGCGCACAGGCATAGCGCCACCGTAAATAGTTGTGTTTTCATCTTCCTTACGCCAGCATTACCTGGATCAAGTTGTAGGGTATGATCTCAGCCCGATTTTCGGACACCCCCGATTGGCGGCAAAATTACGATTAGTTTGGTCTGAAGAAAGTTTATGCGTTCGCAACCTCAGAATCTGCTTAGTTTAGCGTTCCACTTACAAATGATTCGTTAAAAGAAGGATGGAACAGTTTCGGGCAAAGTTCAGTTTCTGGTTGGCGCAAACGGTAACGAAACTCGCTGGCCGCACCGGTTGGCCATGGCTCATAAAGTTGATGAGGAGATTGACGGGGACCCAGTTGACAGTTGAGCAGATGTTGGCCATTCGGAAAGAGATAAGAAAGAAATCGGATTCGAAACTTCTGATTTTTGGAGTAGGAAACGACAGCCTTTTTTGGATGAATTCCAATCTTGGTGGAAGAACCGTTTTTATTGAGGACGATGATTTCTGGTTACGTAAGATCAAAAAACGTATCGCAGGAATTGAAGCCTACTTAGTGGCCTATGATACGAAGATCGAACAATGGAAAGAGCTTCTTCAGAATCAGGAAAAGCTATCAATGCAATTCCCTTCAGATATTGCTGACCAGAAATGGGATGTTGTTCTTGTTGATGCGCCTACAGGCTGGGGAGAAGGAACCACAGGTCGAATGAAAAGCATCTACGCAGGAAGACAGTTGGTCGGGTCGGGTGATGTTTTTGTGCACGATTGTGAAAGAGAGGTGGAGATCGCCTACTGCGATAATATTTTAAAGCCAGAACACTTCATCAAGGAGATCACGGCAGTGGATGTCGGCTATCTCAGACATTATAGATTCCAAGCTTAATTGCCAAGAACCATATTGCAAACCCGCTCAGGAACACGATTCCTGCCCAGCTCAGCATTTTGAGCCACACAGCAGGTTGGTCTTTCTTCTGAATCTGATTTCCGGTCACCAAACGGAAATTGACGATGGCAATAAGCGGTGCGATGAGAAAACTGATGGTCGTGGCCAGATCAACCAATACTTTAATGTGTTTGCCAAGGAGGAAGATGATGAGAAACGCTCCGATTCCGATGACCGCCAGCGACAAATTGTAAGCTCTTTTCGTACTCAGATTTTTCTTTTCAGGAAGAAAAAGCAATTCGATCGTCCGTTCAAAACTACGGGCGAAGCCATCAAAAACCGCAATGCATGTTCCGAACATGATGCTGAACGCTGCGGTTGCGATGATCAAATAACTCCAGCCACAGATGTAATTGGTGTAAAGCCCAACAACCGCATTGGCAAAAGCACCGCTGCTGTCGGGTAGTTCGGTTCCCGTTCCGTAAAGCATATTCGCACCAAGCGTAACGAAGCAAAGCGACAGCACAGCCGAAACGATGTAACCGAGATTGAAATCGGCCAGAGTTTCCTTCATGCTAGGGCGATAGCCTGTTTCCTTGATGCGCTCCAACGTCCACAGACTGTTCCAGGCGCTGAGGTCTACCGCTGTTGGCATCCAGCCCATCAATGCAATTATGAAAAGCATGCTGCCTTCATCCCAAATGCTGGGAGGAACAAAATCTGGCAGTTGCGGATTCGGGCCTTTGTTCAGCGCAAGCACAAATGCAAAAACCGTGGATAGCAACAGCACCGAACCGATGATCTTGGTGAGTTTGTCAAGAAGACCGTACTGTCCGCTGGCGAGTATGAGAATGCACACGGAAAATAGCGCGATGGTGGCGTAAATTCCCCACGAGGTGATTCCGAAAAGGTTCTGAAGGAAACCCGAAGTGACCGCTCCAACGGCTGCTGAAACAAACAACATGCTGATGATGGTGATGAGGAAATAGAGCCAAAGCATCCACTTGCCGATGCGCTTGTAGCCATCGATCAGGCTTTCTCCTGTGGCATTGGCGTAGCGACTTCCAAATTCGAAAAACGGGTATTTAAATAGGTTGGCCGCTATGATGAATCCGACCAGTGCAAACCCGAAATTGGCTCCCGCCCGCGTGCTCTGCACCAAGTGCGAAACACCGATGGCCGTGCTGGCAAATAGAATCCCCGGGCCAAGGGTTTTCAAGAAGTTGGTGAGTCGGTTTCCTTGCACGGAATTAGGATTTCTTACACAGAGGGATTGTTTGAGAAATAGAGATGCACAGAGAGGTTTTTAGATGACGAAGCGTTTGATTCCGTTTTTGAGAAGTTTCATGTTGAAGTTGATCAAAAGTCCTTTTGGATACTTGCCCAGCCGCATGTAGGTCAGAATCTGGGCGGTGTGAACATCGGTAAGTTTTTCTACGATTTTCAGTTCAACGACAACCTCATTTTCGACCAATAGGTCGATTCTATATCCTTGATCCAATTCCATTCCCTTGTAAATAACAGGCATGGGGATTTCTGTTTCCACTTTGAGTCCGAGTTCTTTCAACTCCATCACCAAACATGATTGATAAACGGACTCCAAAAGTCCCGGACCCAATTCTCGGTGAACTTCAATTGCCGCACCGATGATCAATCCTGTGAGTCCATCTTCGCTTCTCATTATATGGTGGTTTTACACAGAGATTCTTTGAGAAAAAGAGATGCGCAGAGGAAATGAATCACCGAAAGAAAACTGTCTCTGTGTGTCTCCAAAACTCAATATTATCTCTGTGCAATTAAAAAATAAATAAAACCGTGATAAACAGAACTCCTCCAACACCCATCAATGCAACGGAATATGGCAGTATTTCTTTGGCTTTCAGCCCGGTGATTCCGAGGAGAGGCAATGCCCAGAAAGGTTGAAGCATGTTTGTGAGTTGATCACCGTAGGCCAATGCCATGATGCTTTTGGGAATGCTCACACCCAATTCGGAAGCAGCCTGAAGGATGATCGGTCCCTGAACACCCCATTGTCCGCCACCGCTCGGAACGAAAATATTCACGATTCCCGCGCTGATAAGCGTGAAGATCGGGAAGGTGGTCTGGTTGGAAATGTTCACGAAAAAATCTGAGAACAGCTGCACCAGCCCGGAACTGTTCATAATGCCCATGATGCCGAAATAGAGCGGGAATTGAATCAGTATTCCAGAAGCACCACCAATGGCTTGATCAATGGCTTTCAGGAATCGGAAAAAACTTCTGTGCAGCAACAATCCGAGACCGAGCAGCAGCAGGTTGATGTAATTCGGGGTGATGAAACCGAAACCCTTTTCGGGGAAAATATGAGCAGCCTGATACATGCAATAAATGGTTATGACCGCACCGATGGCAAGACCGAAATACTTGGAGTGATCCAGTTTTTCAGCACCCGAAACATCCACCGATTCCAGTTTCAGATCGGGTTTGGAAATGGGCAGATAACTACCGATGGATGCGCGTTTTCCCATCCAATACATGAATGTGGGAAGGACAATGATCACAAGTAGAATGGCAACGAGATTCATGTTCCCAAAAACGGTTTCCGAAAATGAAACAGGGTCGGGAAGGAGTTGCAATTGCTCGGGTGAGACGATTCCTTCCATCAATGAATGAATGTGCCCTTTCTCAGCCACTTTAATCGGTGCCGATCCCGAAATGCCTCCATGCCAGACCATCAACCCAGAATAACCCGCAGCACCGATTAACGGATAGTTCAGGTCGATGTCTTTCTGTACCGCATGTTCCCCGACTTTCCTTGCCAGAATCGCTCCGAAGATCAGTCCAAGTCCCCAATTGAACAGTGCAACAAGTACCGTAAGCAGCGTAACAATCGCTGCGGCATTGGCCGAGTTGGTGCAGAATCGTGTGGCGTAGCTGATGATAGCATCGACAGGTTTGGTCAACGCAAGCGTATGTCCGAGCACCAGGATCAGCATCATCTGCATAGCAAATACCATGAGCCCGCTGTTCCAAATGCCGTTCTCCCAAAACCCGAAAACCTCAATAACCCGATTGAAACCTGTGGCCTCTGAGGATGTGAATCCGAATGCCAACAACATGGTAATAATGGTCAGAACCACCGCAATGGTGAACGGGGCGGGAAGTAGCGCTCGGAAGGCTTTTTCAATAGCTGATGAGAAACTCATGCATCAAATATGCAGAGTTTATTGCACAGAGAATTTTCGAATGATGGCGTTGTGCAGAGAGTTCTGTGTCTTTCGGGAATCACAGGAAATGAACAGCCACCTGTTGATTGATCGTTGAAAACTTACCCCCCCCCGAAAGTTGGAATTCCGAAAAATATTTCCCGAACTTCACTCAACAAAACAGAAACAACCATGAGCGATTCAAAGATAGATTACGTGAACCCGTACGCCACCTTGGCGCAGCAGCATAAGGACGGGCTTGATGCCATCATCACATCCATCGGTGCCGGAGGTCCCGGTAGTGTGACCATTGATGATCTGATTGATGCCGTATATGATTACATGTCAACTGTCTATACGGAGCTTTCAAGCGCAGAAGGCGAGAATACCACACGTGCCTCCATCGCCAATGCCATCAACGGCTATATCGACAATGGGGGCTCTTCTCCCTTTCTCAGCTCCCTACAGAGAGTGCCGGCCGTGTCGTTGGGCAATCAGTTCGACCGCCTGTTCGATGCATCAGGGGCGGCCTCCCATCTCAAGGGCAATGCCGGCCGTCTGCAGATGGTATTGGCACTTGGAGAGGCAGATGCGGAGTATTGGGGAGACCAGATCGCCACATCCGGGTCCTGGAGCCCTTATCTGACCACCAATTCGGCCATTGACACATCGAACATTCCCTATTGGGTCGATGCGGCCATGTTCGGGGCGCAGTTCGACTATTATCAGGTCAACGCGACCGATTCCATGTCCACGTCATTGGTGTTTCTTTCTGCCCTCATCGGCAGTCTGGCTGTGGTTGCCGGAAAAGTGGTGTTCGGGTGGGTGCCGAAGAATGTTGGAATTTTGGGTTCATCGGTGCGAATAGAAGAATGTAATTGTAATGGCGGAGGCAGTGAAATGATGATTGGCGGGGGAGACATGTCACACATTGGAAGACCTATCGGACGTGAACGAAAACCCAATACCAAGTGGCATACTGAAGGTACTTCCAACAAGGGAAGTGACACAAGGTTCTACACATCCCATGGTTGGTGTAGAACCTTTTCAGGCGAAGGCGCGCCTCCTACTGAAGGACCAGGTTGTGGCTATGATTAGGAACATTTCAACCTGCATAATACTTGTATTCATGTTGAATTGTGCAGGTTTTACCCAGCCCAATGACTTGGTTGATTTCTACAGAAGCAGCGAATTATTTGAAGATCATAGGATAGAAGCCTTTAAAGTTCATAACGCTTTGATATATGGCAATATGGAGGACTCAACGTTAATGTTGTTCGTGTTGGACACTTCACGCTTAATCAATAGTAGGTTTGCCAATATAGATGACATTAAAAAAGCAATATCCAATCTCGACTTTCAACATCACTCTGCCCGAATAGATACGCTTGTCAGAGTTGAAGAGTTTAGGACAAGCGTGACGTTTAGAGACATCTCATATCTTGGAAAAAACATGTTTATGGCATATCGCACTTATATTGAGTTTTACTGGGATGAGAATCTGAGAACAGTTAGAAGGGTAATCTCATTTACATCTGGCAAAGTGGCTTCACGCAGTATTTGGAATCGAGGTGATTGGATTGATTATTCCAAATCAAAAAATAATTAGTAGGAATTAGTGATTGGAATGAATTCTCACTATAAGCACATTGATAGTTCTCCTATCCCAACCGTATGACCATAGCACCAACAAGGTCATTGATTGGCTCAGTCATTTTGGGGCTGAACATGTAAGAATACCATTTCATGCTGAGAAGAATTTAAGATTTTGCAGCGCCAACATTGCCGGTAGGTATTCAGAAATCGTTCTTAAAAGCAGTAATATAAAGGTTACATTATCTGAAATCCATTCAGTATGGTTCCGTGGCGGAGATCTCGTAGATGTAGAACAACAATCTAAGACTGAATTCGAGAATACTGATCTCGGAAGGTCTGCCACAGCTTTTCTACGATGGGAATGGACATCCATAAATAGTTGGATAAACGGACTATTGATGACCAAACGACACTTGGGCAATCCGTTTCGGTACGAGACCAACAAATTGATGGTACTTGAAAAAGCAAAAACTGCTGAACTAATCATACCTGAAACACGCATACTGAACACACGGAAGGATATCGCATCCTTTTTTGAGGAATGCCATGAAGGCATGATAAGCAAGGCCATTTACAACAGTTTCAATTTCAAGCGAGATGACAAGCATTATGCCCACCCCACTCTGAAAGTAACTGCGGATTCAATAGGGAATCTACCGGAACACATTGGCCCGTCTCTATTCCAACAAGAGGTTCGGAAAAAAGTGGATCTGAGAATCTGTGTTGTTGGAAACAGGATTTTCTGTGGTGCCATCTTCTCACAGAATAATCCAAAGACACGTACGGATTTCAGGCAGTATGACCATTCACTCCCGAACAGGGTTGTACCATTCGAGCTTCCGGAAACCATTTCTGCAAAGTTGTTTAACCTGATGGGTGGTCTCAACCTGAATTTCGGGCTGATAGACATGGTTCTGTCTGAGGATGACCAATACTACTTCTTGGAAGTGAACCCGATCGGTCAGTTTGATGCTTTAAGTACAGATTGTGAGTTCCCGATTGAAAAGACAATTGCAGAATATCTGATAGACCGAGAATGATACCTGAGTTTGAATTGATATTGAGCGAACGACAAGACAGGACAAGTGTCTCCTACTGCATGCTCTATTCATTTGCTGTCGACATGAAAGATGAACCAGTGTTCCGAACCATAGAAAGTGACAGTTCAGGAAAAAGGAATCAATTGACAGGACAATTTATCAGGAGGTACTCAAATACATTGGATTTTACGCATTGGAATCCCTTCAACAATGAAGGATGAAGTGCAGAAAGGGTTCCGGTTGTTCGCGTGCTGCGTTCCTGTGAAGGGTGCGGTTCGCGCCATTGTCTGCGACCTCCAGCGTTCCGAATATGTGTTTATCTCAAATGAATTGTTCGAAGAAATAACGGACGGAAGGTTTTTGAGTTCTAATGACATTCAACGAATTTCTCAGAAGCCAAATGGAGTAAAGTTGTTGGAGCAACTGAAGGTCTTGGAAAGCCGGGAATACGGCTTTTGGTGTACGGAGGAGGAAAGTCGCGTGTTCCCCCAAATGCAATTTCAATGGGAATCACCGAGCCCGGTCACTCATGCCATAATAGACTCGGACAGCAATTCGCGACATCCGTTTGAATATATTCTAAAGCAGTTATCGGAACTAAACTGTCAAGCGTTACAATTGCGCTTTTTCGAGATGATTCCTACCGTAGAGATTGAAACGATCCTTGGTCATGCCCAGAGTGAAGGATTTACGGATGTAGAATTGATAATTGCAAACATTGGTCATGAAAACACCCAAATAGGAAGGGTGTTGTCCCGGAAATTTCCAGCATTGGTAAAGATCATCATTCATTCGGCTTACTCAAACCAACTGCTATCAAACGAACGAGAAGAGTGTCCTGTTTACCAGATCACAAATAGGATCACATCTTCAGACCATTGCGGATTTATTCATCCAGATGGATTTGTGGTCAACAGAGATTTGTTTTCAGAAGCAAAACACTTTAACTCCTGTTTGAATGGGAAAATTTCCGTGGATGTACATGGAAATATTAAGAATTGCCCATCAATGGGGCATTCGTTCGGGAATGCCCATTCTACACGCTTTGACTCCATCCTCAAGATTGAGGAGTTCAAACGATTTGGGAAAATGACCAAAGATCAAATTTTAGTGTGCAAGGATTGTGAGTTCCGCTATATCTGTACTGATTGCCGTGCATTTGTTTCTGATGTAGATGATGACTTGTCCAAACCATTGCGCTGTTCCTATGACCCTTATTTGGCCAAATGGGAAAATGATTGATTAAGTGCTTCCGAAGGTGTTTATGCGAGTTTTGGTTTATGGATCTATCTCTGTGAAACTTGATTCTGAAAGGTCAATTGCATTTTCCAACCGGGCAGAACCAGTTCCTTTCACTACGGAATAATCAACGTCCAGCCTGTTCAATGTGGCGTCATAGAGTTCGAAAAGAGCGTTGAGGTCATTCGGATTTTCGCGCAGCGGATCATTCTGCCAAGGAAGGTCGGGATAGGTGAGCAGATATTTTCGTTTTGGCTGTTGCTTGAAAAGTGCTTCAAGAGCTGCGCTTTTTTCATTGTATTTGAACTCGTGCCAGACCATTACCACTACGACATCGGTATCGCAGAAAATAGGTTCTTTTCCGTTTTGGATGGCCTCATTTTCAAGGCCAAGCTGTCCTTTGGCAATGGTGAGGAGGTCGGCCTGAGTGTACTTTCCATCCCGTGCTTCCAAAAATTCACGCGAAAATTCAGGCACGAAACTTCCATTGTAATGAACCGCTAATTCTTGCGCCAGCGTGGTTTTACCTGTGCTTTCGGGTCCGACAAGCGCAACGATACCGATTTTCCTACTCAAAGAATCCCGATTCGTCATATTCGCATCAATTCGTAATTCGCACCCATCCTCACATCCATCTGAAATAACCTGCGGTGACCAAAATGGTGTATGCTACAAAAAGCGCGGAACCGAAGTAAAGCTTCCTCTTCCAATACAGATGCACCGAAACAAGGTCGATAACGATCCAATACAGGTAATTCTCGTGTACATAATTCACCATGATCCATGTGGCGATCAGGCTGAAAACCGTGGTGAAGCTGTCTTCGAGCGGCATTTGCGCGGTTGTGAATCTCTTCAGCAAGAAGGCGGAAATGAACATGCCGACCGTACCGATGGCAATCCAAATGAGATGGCTCTGCCAACTCCAAACATTGGCCTGCCATTGGTTTCCCATGGTCATGTAGCCGTAGACTGCCATCAGCACATAAAAGAACTGGAGAAAGCTTTCCGCCAGAATCCTTCGTGCGTAGCACAGGTAGGTGAAAAGCGCAGAACCTATGAATGCGAACGGCCAGCACCAAGCACTTTCTTTGATGTACAGGAAGGTGTAGAGGAAACTGGCAATGACCGCAACGGCTTCAACAATTCGGTCGGTGGACCAAAAACGCGGTTCGAAGATGCGTTGGAGTGAATTCAACGGCTCAGGTCCATTGCGATGTGTCCCAGCGGTCGGGCGGCAAATGTGTGTTGATGAGCTTTGAGACCACCGCAACGGTCAATTCCGATTGGAAGGTCGGTTTGAGCGAAGAGGTATACGCGGCCATTACATCATCGTATTCTCCGAAAACCTGCGTGCTTACACCATTGGTGATCACCTCAATTCGTTGGCATTTGTTCAGTTCCCGCAGAAAATCCTTGATAGGTTCTTTATACCCATCGGTCAACGGATACATCGTAATTTCAAGTGTAACTTTCATTTCTCAGAATTTGGCACTTGCCATTTCGGCAAGCAATGAGCCATTTTGTTCGATGGCATTGCCAACCACTACAACCGTTGCACCTGCATCGAAACGCGCTTTGGCCATTTCGGGGGTTTTCAGTCCGCCACCAATAATTAACGGAACATCCACGTGCTGTGCCACGCGTTTCACCATGCTTTCAGAAACAGCATTGAATGCACCGCTGCCACCATCCATGAAAATGGTTTTCATGCCGAGCATTTCGCCTGCCATGGCCGTGCAGGCTGCAATATCATCCTTGTCATGTGGCAACGGATTGGTGTTGCTCATGTAAGAAGCGGTGGTCGGTTTGCCGCTGTCAATAAGCATGTATCCCGTTGGGATGATCTCCAGCCCGCTGTTCTTCAATCTTGGTGCGGCCACCACGTGTTTGCCGATCAGCATCTCAGCATTTCTTCCAGAAATCACCGACAGCAAAAGAATGGCATCTGCATTCGGAACCACTTGCATATTATCGCCAGGGAAAAGCACCACAGGAATATCGCAGTTGGCCTTGATGATCTGAACGGTGTCGAACAATCGGTCGTTGACCAGAAGACTGCCGCCCACGAAAAGTAGATCTACACCCGCGTGTTGAGCATTGATGGCCGTTCGCTCAAGATCGGTTCCCTCGGTTTTGTCGGGGTCGATCAACAATGAGAACAAACGTGTTCCTTCGGCTTTGGCGCTATGCAAACGGTCAAGTACCATGTTTCGGATTGCAAACTTACGGAATGGCGGTGGTTTCTTACCAAGTTGATGGAATTTGCCCAAAAGGAACTCGGAAGACAAATGTTGGACTTTGACTTGGGTGTTGAGCAACCCTTGTGTTCTTAAGCCGTTGAAAGGTTTGTAAATCCACTCCATTCATTGTTTGGATAAACTCGAACCAATGCCGATCTTGCGGCAGCATTTTCTATGCGTAGATTGAATTTGAAAAATAGCCTTCAAAGTTTCTTGATGAAACTGCCTATCCTGATGGCGTTTCTTTGGTCGTTCTCTGCACAGGGTCAAACCTGTAGCGGGCTTGGAAGTACCAACTACTCCGATGTCATCTATGTTTCGGTTACAGGGCTTCCTTCTTCCGCAGGAACTGCGAATGACCCTACCGACCTTCTGACAGGAATCGGAATGTTGGGCGGCAATGCCAATAAGGTTTACATCCAAGGTGGTACGTATGTTCTTACTGCAGCTCTTCAAATTCCGAATAACGCGCAGCTCATAGGAGGGTTTAACTCGCAATGGGTGAAAGACAATTCGGCCATTAGTACCATCTACCGAGACCCGTCAAACCCTCAAATGTCGCCTCCGCGGCTTATAGCTATTGAATGCATTGGTAAATCAGGGTTCCGGATTCAGGACCTGACCATTCGGACAGACAATGGTTTTGGTCAAGGTGTTACCACCTATGGGGTTTATCTCAATAATTGCTCAGACTATCAGATCGTGAGGTGTTCTGTCATTTCCGGTAATGGTGGAAATGGAGTGGCAGGTTCCTTTGGAACACTTGGAGCCATTGGAGTGAACGGCCAAGAGGGAGAGGCTGGCCATGAGCATTCTTCAGGAAATAGACAGGGCGGCAGCGGTGGCTGCTGTTCATTTCCAGGGAGCTTTGCTGGCGGAGATGGTGGGAACGGTGGAGAACGTGGAACCTATGTTTGGCCGAGTGGAGGACAGGCGTTTACAGGCTATCTGGGGCAGGATGGTTCAGGTCTCGGATTTGGCAGTGGTGGAAACGGTGGGATGGGTAATTTCACATCAATAGTTTCTACTTCTTGCGACCAGACTCCCTCAAATAACGGGCAGTATGGAGATAATGGAGCGGATGGACTGGACGGGATCCCGGGTGTGGTCGGGACTTACAGTCTCACAGGAGGATTTTTTACTCCGGGAGTAGGGTCTGATGGCACAGATGGTGAAAACGGCTCCGGAGGCGGAGGCGGTGGTGGAGGTGGTTCTTATGGAGGCCAGCTCTACACGTACATTCCGTGGCCTATTGATGATACTATTCCAAGTAATAGCAATGGAACCGGTGCCGGTGGCGGTGGTGGCGGTGAGGGCGGAGGCGGAGGAACCGCAGGTGGTGGTGGCCAAGGCGGAGGTGGTTCATTCGCAATTTTTGCTTGGGACAATGGTTTCAACGGAGTGTTAAAAGACTGTGAGCTGGCCAGTGGATTTCCTGGGGTTGGCGGTCTTGGTGGAATTGGTGGAAATGGTGGCCAAGGAGGGCATGGAGGTGAGGGTGGAGCGAAATTTACCGCTTGTCATATAGGAGCTGGTGGAGATGGAGGTGAAGGAGGCCATGGAGGTAAAGGAGGTGATGGAGGTGCTGGATCCAATGGGATTTCGAGTGAATTGTATCAGCATCCCGGTGGTCAACCGTTGGTTCTGCAAAATATTTATGGTCTTTCTCAACCTACAGTTAATGTGGAACTTGGAGGCTGCACGAATTCTCCCGTCAGGTTCAGTACCGACATTTCCGGAACCATTCAGTGGTTCTTTGGCTCAGGAGCAAATCCTTCAACGGCCTTTGGACAGGAAGTGGTTGCCACTTTTTCCACTCCCGGATTCAAGACATTCACGCTGTTGGTAAACGGAATTGCATTCACCTACACGGATTTTGTGGACATTTACTCAGAGGTGCCTCCTCTCAATCCGCAGATCCAAACGGGGTCTACCCAGCTATGCGTTGGAGACGTGTCAGATTTCAATAGCTCCATTTCGGCAAATAACTACATCTGGGAATTGGTCAATATAGAAGGAGACACGGTTATTTACAACGGTCCCAATTATTATGATCTATTAGGAGTTTCCTGGGATTCAGCAGGTGTATATCAGCTTACACTTACCACAGAAACCGAATGCTGTGGACAGTCATTCACGGATACTGTCATGATTGTTGTTGATTCGATCATTCCACCGGCAATTTCGGTACAGACGCAGTTTGCAGACACGACCAATACAGTTTGTGTGGGTTCACAGGTCACCTTCACCGCTTCGGCTCAGAATGTTGGTCAGTCCCCTTCCTATCAGTGGAATGTGAATGGTAGCCCCATAGGAGCTGATGCCCCTGTTCTTACCACAGATCAACTTGCTGACGGTGACGTGGTCTCTTGTACAGTAACTTCTTCATTAGGTTGTGCTGCCGGTCAAACGGCCATGTCGAATACCATTCCCGTCACCGTTGTTCCGGCTCCACAGATAACTTGCGCAGCTGACTCTTTTCTGTCAGGGGAGCCTACATTTTTCACATCAGAGGTTACATTTGGAGGATTGGCTCCTTTCAGTTTCTATTGGTCGTTCGGAGACGGTCTTCTTGGGTTCGGGGACACGGTTCAGCACGTATATCAGAACCCAGGTACTTACACCGCAACAGTAGATGTTTATGACTCATTGGGCTGCTCGGTTTCATGTCAAACTTTTATGACCATCTCTCCAAGTATTTCTGCAGCATTTTCGGTCGATACATTGGTCGGTTGTGCGCCATTGGAAGTTCATTTTACAAACCAAAGTGAGAATGCGGTCACCAATTTTTGGAGTTTCGGGGATGGAAGCGGTTCTTCTGTGGAGAACCCTGTTCATACGTATCAAACTGCAGGAACGTACGATGTGGCACTTTGGATCTATGCAGGAAACGGAAATGACTCAGCCGTGGTATATGACCAAGTGGTTGTAAACCCCACACCGGTTGCAAATTTCTATAGCTATGAGGTAAATCCGCAAACAGGTAGCGATACGGTACATTTCTCTGATAATTCACTTTTTGCGGATAGTTGGTATTGGGATTTCGGAGATCCATCCTCAGGTTCAGATAATACCAGTACGGATCAAAGCCCTGTTCATGTTTACAGCTCCAATGGTTCTTACTATGTCACTTTGGTCGTAAGTAACAACTATGGCTGCATCGATTCGATCACTTTGCCCTCCTCAGTAAATGTTGGCATTTCAGAACTGAGGTCTCAGTTGCGACCTGTGATTTTCCCAAATCCAACATCAGAGCGGTTCAACATCTTGATAGACTCAAAGGAAAGGTCTACAGTCTCATTCAATGTGATCGACCCTATGGGCAAGGTTGTCATGGGGCGAGTCTTGAAGGTTAGCGTTGGTTCCAACAGATTTGACGTGGACATAGAACAACTTTCTGCGGGAACATACGTCATTCAATTACGTTCGGGAGACGAGACTCACTCGCTTCCGTTGGTGATTTCAAGAAGATGATAAAGGCGAGGAATTTCCTGATAGCGTTATTGATGATTGCGGGTTCTTTAGGGGCTGCTGCTCAAGAGTGCAATATCATTTATGTTACCCCCAATGGTTCTGGAAGCGGTACCAAAGCCGCACCAACCAACATTCAAAATGCCATGTCAATGGTTGGTCCCGGGCTCAATCAGATCCGTATGGCGCAAGGAACCTATCCACTTTCCGATACGCTGTTTCTTGTTAATGGGGTCACGATCGATGGTTCATATGATCCGTCCACTTGGGTCAAATCCAATAACATACCGACCATCTTCCACAGAGATGCCACGGCACCTTCATCGGTAAGTATCTTCGCCTTGGCGGCCATCGATATTTCGGATTTTCATCTTCATGATCTTTCTGTCATTGTTGATGATGCAGTTGAACCAAGTAGTTCAACCTGCGGAATCTATCTCAACGGCTGTTCTCAATATACCTTGGATAGGATTCGTGTTACGGCAGGTAACGGTGGTGATGGAATTGAAGGAGTGCCAGGGGGAGATGGTTTGGTCGGTCAAGACGGACAACCAGGACAGAATGGAGCCAATTGTTCCAATCAGCCGAATGCAGGGGGAGCTGGCGGGAACGGATGGTCTGGCGGAATTGCTGCTGGCGGTGATGGAGGAAATGGAGGTCCGGAAGGAGAAGGTTTTTCCCTGTTTTCCAATGCAAACGGAAAAGATGGGTTTCCAGGACAAGCAGGTACAGGACTGTATGCAGGAGCTGGAGGAATGCCAGGGTTGAGATTCAGATATCTCATAAACGATCCATGTAGCACATTTGGTGATTGCAACAGTGGTGGAACTGCCAACGGAACTGCAGGTATCAATGCCTCACAAGATGGTGCTGATGGAGCCGATGGTCTAGATGGTGTTTCCTCTCACGCGGGAGGTTTTTTTGTGCCAGGCCATGGAACCTATGGTCAGAATGGTGAGCCTGGTTCCGGAGGCGGAGGTGGAGGTGGATCAGGTTCTGCAGGAGTAGGAGTGCTGCCTTTCGCTAATCCAGGTACCGGTGCTGGTGGAGGCGGAGGTGGTGAAGGTGGAGAAGGTGGCCACGGAGCAACCAGCGGAGGTGGCGGAGGTGGTTCTTTCGGAATTTACATTACCAACAATGGCGTTGGGGGAAGTCTTAATGATTGTGTTTTGGAGTCCGGTCTTCCAGGTGTTGCAGGAATGGGAGGTTACCCTGGAGGACTTGGCGGTTTAGGGGGACAAGGAGGACCAGGAGGTGAGCAACAGGATGGAAATGCCGGACCGTGTTCAAGGGGTGGGGCCGGTGGAGTTGGTTCTCGAGGTGGAAGAGGAGGAAATGGAGGAAACGGAGCTCCAGGAGAAAGCCTTCCTTTATATCAGGAACCAATAGGAATACAGGTGACCCAATCGAGTCTGGCGGCCAACGTTGAGCCTGATGTTCTGATGGAGTCAACTGCTTGCACCTACTCTGACATCAATTTTACCACCAATGCAAATGGAATCATAGAGTGGTTCTACGAAGGTACCACCGTTCCACAGAACACCGTAGGTCAGAGTACAAGTGTTCAATACACAACCATGGGAGCTCAGGATCTGACAATGGTCTCCAACGGTGTGCCTTATTTTCATTCGGGTTTTGTCAACATTTTCATTGATGGAACACCGTATCTTCCAACAATTCAAGCGCAAGACACCATTTGCCCAGGTGACGTTGTGAATTTTTCAAGCACTTGGCCTACAAGTTTCAACGTGCTTGGTTTTAGATGGGATTTCGGGGATCCGAACTCAGGGAATCAGAACACAAGTAGCCAGGGTGCTCCTTCGCACACCTACAACGATGTAGGCACATACATGGTCACGTTGCAGACCCAGTCTCCATGTTGCGGTTGGGCAAAGCCAGATACCCACTACGTTGTGGTGATGCCTGTGGTAGAGCCGGATGTTTTCATCACAGCCACATCTACAGAGATATGTGAGGGTGAATCCATCACCTTCGGAGCAGTTCCTTACGCTGGCGGCAGCAGCCCCACGTTCGAGTGGTTTGTCAATGGGGCATCAAGCGGAACAGGAACATCTTTCACACCCAACTTTATTAGTGATGGCGATCAGGTCAAAGTGACCATGACCAGCTCATATCCATGCCCGACCGTGCCAACGGTCACTTCGGATGTAATCACGGTCATCGTTCATCTCAATCCGGTTATCGATTGCAGCAATGTCACTAACAGTTATCTGGGAGCAGAGACTGGCTTCAATGCAGATGTAACCGCTGCTACACCCCCATTTGAGTATTTCTGGCAGTTCGGTGATGGTGGCTCGGCTACCGATCAAAGCCCTTCGCATCTTTACGGAAGTACGGGAACCTACAGCGCAAGTGTGGAGGTTACAGATACTTTTGGCTGTTCTGCCATCTGCAATGTTCCTGTAGACATCATTCTGCCTCCATATGTTTATGGTGGTTTTACTTACACGGAAGATTCACAATGTGGCTCTACAGAGGTCGCATTTACAGATACATCTCAGGGGAATCCTGTAACATGGTACTGGGATTTCGGAGATGGCGATACTTCGTCTTTGCAAAATCCTACGCACACCTTCACTGGAACTGGCCCGTATACTGTGACCTTAGCCGCTTCGAATACGGTTTTTACCGATACAGTGGTTGTACCTAACATGATAACCCCATGGGTGATACCAGTTGCAGGTTTCAATGTTTCGCCTACAGAGGTTTGCGATTCCTCCGATCTTCGGTTTTATGACAATTCTGTGAATGCTGCATCTTGGCAATGGGATTTTGGAGATGGGAATTCCGGAACCTTCAATACAAGCGATCTTCAAAACCCATTTCATGCATTCAATGATTCAGGAACCTATATCGTCAACCTGACCGTTTTCTCGGAAGATGGCTGCCAAGCACAGGCAACTCCGGTCACTATTCTGGTCCACGCATCTCCAATTGCTGGGTTTGGGATGGACACTATAGTCTGTACGGATCTTCCCATCACGATTCACGATTCATCTCATTTTGATGTAAATATTGATGCTTGGGAATATCACTTCTCAGACAAGGATGTTACCATTCCGCAGCAAGGAGATATAAATGATGAATTTGATTACACGTTTGATGAACCAGGTTGGTATGTGGTGACGCAGACTGTTTCCAATCGGTTCGGATGCGTGGATTCAGCCAAGGTTTTTGTTGAGGTAAGGGCGCATCCGATCGCAGACTTCTATCCTGACAGCGTGGCTTTGCAATTACCGGATACGACCATGCAATTCTGGAATACCAGTTTGAATATCGTACCCGAATACTCCTTCTGGGATTTTGGCAATGGATATACTGTTGACAGTATCCTTGATGCGGTGGGCATCTTCCAAGATTCAGGGCTGTTTGACGTGCAATTGATCGTAATGAGAGAGATCGGATGTCCTGATACCATCACAATTCCCTTCAGAGTTTGGGAACAGGAGACCTTCTTCATTCAAACTGCATTTACGCCCAATGACGATGGCATCAACGATGTCTTTGAGATAAAGGAGAAAGGAATAGTCGATTGGCATATTCAGATTTTCGACCGTTGGGGCAAACTTGTCTGGGAAACCAATGATGTGACCGAGTATTGGGATGGTACACACAGGGAATCTGGTAAACCCGTTCAGGAAGGTGCATATTCCTATCAAATTCATCTTACTTGGTACACAGGTAAGGAATTCGCCAAAATGGGAACGATAACTATCTTTAGATAGTCTTTCGGTTCTTTAAATGAAAAAACTGATACTCGTACTCACCGCTCTTCAGGTCGGTTCAAATGTTAATTCACAGGTGCTTACTGAGGTTTCTCAAAGCGTTGGCATTTATCATCATGCTGTTCTTTGCGACAACGATATGTCTGGACAAGGTGGCGCGGCCTGGTTCGATTACAATAATGACGGGTGGTACGACCTCTATCTAACTGGAGGAAGTGGAGCAGATGCACTTTACAGAAATAACGGTGATGGTACTTTTTCGGATCAGACATCTGCTTCTGGTATTTCTGTCGTTGCCTCAGCCAACACGGATGGAGTCACTACAGGTGATTTCAATCGGGATGGTTGGAATGACATTTTCGTTACCACTTTTCGCACGCATCCAAACTATCTCTTCATGAATAATGGAGATGGAACATTTGCACACGTCATTGAATGGGCTGGTAAGGAAGATACGGCAAACAGTTTTTCTTCAACCTTCGGTGATCTGAACATGGACGGTTGGCTCGATCTGTTTGTTTGCAATTGGTCACGTTATATGAATATGACGTTGGTAAATGGTCTGGCAACAGTAGATTCTGAGGCAAATTTCTACTATGAGAACAATGCAGATGGAACGTTCACTTCTAAAGCGAGTTTGGTCGGTATTGATGATACAAGCGGTTGTGGCCTTGGGGTTATAGTTACCGATTTTGACAACGATCACGATCCCGACCTTTTTGTGTCAAATGACTTCGGTTTTTTTGTTGGTAAATCACCAAACCGAATGTTCAGAAACGATGGGCCATCGGTTCCATTTGTAGAGGTGAGCCATAGTTTGGGTCTCGACATGGAAATGAACGGAATGGGTGTTGCCCGAACGGACGTGAATGCCGATGGCGTTTTCGATTATTACACCACCAATATCCGAGACGATAAATTCATGGTGAGCTCGCTATCAGGCTACGAAGATGAACTTGTGAATGTAGGATTGCATAACGATTCTGTTTGGTTACAGGACATGAGCATGCGCCATTGGAAGGTCGGATGGGGAGTCGGATTTCTCGATATTGACAATGATATGGATGAGGATGTGATGATAGCCAATGGATCGCTTTCTTACGATTATCCGCATCCCGCTCTCGACTCAAATAAATTGTACATCAATGATGGTTTTGGAAACTTCACGGATGTTTCCTTTGAGACAGGAGTTGCCGATACGTATGTTTCCCGGGCATTAGCGTATTGCGACTATGATAAGGATGGCGACCTCGATGTGTTCGTTGGCATTACCGATTCCATCGGTGGAACAAGCAAGAGTTTTCTTTACAGGAATGATTCACCACAGCAGAACTGGCTACAGGTAAAAGCAGTGGGTGTGCAGAACAACACCAACGGTATTGGAACAAAAGTGATTATTTATGTGAACGGGCAATCGTACATGCGCGAGATAGGTGGTGAAAGCAGCTTCAGTTCCCAACATTGGCAAGTGGCCCATTTCGGTTTGGCACAGAACACAATGGTTGATTCTGTGGATGTGATCTGGTACGGTGGCGGGCTGGACCGTTATCGTAATGTGACTGCCAATCAGATGCTGGAAGTGGTGGAAGGGCAAGGCATGGTGACAGGTCTTTCCAGTTCAGGCGAAGCTAACATCGATATTTATCCGAATCCGTGTTCGAATAATTTGACGGTTGCAGGCGGAACAAATGCTTTCATTTCCATGTTCGATTCGCGTGGACAGTTGGTAGAAATGAAGATTACGCAGAACGCTGGAAGCACTACATTGGATGTGTCGGGTCTTTCCGCAGGAAATTACTTTTTGAAAGTGAAAACAGAGGATGGCAGAGCAACAATACGAAAGGTGGTGAAGCAATAGACGTAATTGGCTAATTCTAAGCTATATCGTACCTTTGCCGCCCGTTTTAAAGCAAACAAACGCAATGAGCAATACAACAGAACAATTGAAGTACAAGGTCAGAGACATTTCCCTCGCAGAGTGGGGAAGAAAAGAAATCCGTTTGGCTGAGGCAGAAATGCCTGGTCTCATGTCGCTTCGCGAAGAATATGGCCCAAGCAAACCATTGAAAGGAGCACGCATTGCGGGTTGTCTGCACATGACAATCCAAACAGCAGTTCTTATCGAAACGTTGGTTGAATTGGGTGCGGATGTCACTTGGTCTTCTTGCAACATCTTCTCAACTCAGGACCATGCCGCTGCTGCCATTGCTGCTGCCGGTATTCCAGTTTTTGCATGGAAGGGAATGAACGAAGAGGAATTCGATTGGTGTATTGAGCAAACGCTTTTCGCGTTTGAAGATGGACAGCCATTGAACATGATACTTGATGATGGTGGCGACCTTACCAACATGGTACTTGACCGCTACCCGGAATTGGTGAAAGAGATCGGTGGAATCTCTGAGGAAACTACCACGGGTGTTCACAGATTGTATGAGCGAATGAAGAATGGAACACTTCCACTTCCTGCCATCAACATCAACGATTCGGTTACCAAGTCGAAATTCGATAACAAATACGGTTGTAAAGAGTCGTTGGTAGATGCCATCCGCAGAGCAACAGACATTATGCTTGCAGGTAAAGTTGCCGTTGTTGCCGGTTACGGAGATGTTGGTAAAGGTTCTGCCGCTTCATTGCGTGGAGCAGGCGTTCGTGTTATCGTTACAGAGATCGATCCTATCTGTGCGCTTCAAGCGGCAATGGATGGCTACGAAGTGAAGAGCATGGCAAATGCTGTTCCTCGTGCTGATATTGTGGTTACCGCTACTGGAAACAAAGACATCATCACGGGTGAGAGTTTCAAAGCGATGAAAGACAAGACCATCGTTTGCAACATCGGTCACTTCGATAACGAAATTGACATGGCTTGGTTGAACAAGAATTACGGTCAGACCAAAGATGTCATCAAACCGCAGGTCGATCTTTATAATGTAGATGGAAACGACATCATCGTTCTGGCCGAAGGTCGTTTGGTGAACTTGGGTTGCGCTACTGGTCACCCATCGTTCGTAATGTCAAACTCATTCACAAACCAAACGTTGGCTCAGTTGGAGCTTTGGACAAACGCTTCGGCTTACGAAAACAAGGTTTACATGCTTCCAAAACATTTGGATGAGAAAGTGGCAAGATTGCATTTGGCCAAGATCGGTGTTGAGTTGGAAGAGCTGAGCGAAGAGCAGGCCAAGTACATCGGTGTAACGGTGGATGGACCTTACAAACCAGATTACTATCGCTACTAAGAAGTTTTCTGATCTTCTATTCAGAATAAAAATCCGTGGTGTTCAGAACATCGCGGATTTTTCATATTGGTTCCCTTCCAATTCTATTTCCGGAAGGTCAGCGATAAGCAAGGAATTTCCCCCTTTGGGGGATTGAGGGGGCTTTTATAATTTGCACGCATTAAACGCACATACATGAATTTGGAGGAAGGATTGCAGATGGAATACAACACGGCACGGGAAACGATGCAGATTCCCGAGTATGGCCGCAACATTCAGAAGATGATCGAGTTTGCAAAGACAATCGAGAACCGTGAGGAACGGAATCGGGCGGCAAATTCCATTATTAAAGTGATGGGACAGGTAAATCCATACCTGAGAGCGAATGAGGATCTGACGCATAAGCTATGGGATCACATGTTCATCATTTCGGATTTTCAATTGGATGTTGATTCTCCATTCCCAAAACCACTTCGTGAGGATTTTGAAACAGGCCCAGACCGAATTCCATATCCGGACAGTGAGATATCATATCGCCACTACGGTAGAATTTTGGAGCACATGATCGCCAAGGTTGCCGAGGAGCAAAATGAGGAAGAACGCATCAAAATGGGTGTGGCTGTCGCAGACATCATGAAGCGCTCTTATCTCAACTGGAACCGCGATTCGGTAGATGACCGAGTGATCATCAAAGATCTTCGAGAACTTTCAGGTGGCAAAATCACGTTGCCAGAGGGAACAGAGCTGTCGTTGGCCAAAGAATTGATCGATACCACTCAGCGCAACAATAATAACAATCGACAGCGCAAAGGGCGCAAGCGTAAGAAGAATAACAACAGAAGACGCAACGGATAATGGCTTCATTTGAGATTATTGGCGGTAATAGACTGAGTGGTGAACTGATTCCACAGGGCGCCAAGAACGAAGCCTTACAGATTCTTTGTGCTGTTCTCCTCACACCTGAGAAGGTCACTATTTCCAATATTCCCAACATTAGGGATGTCAACAAGTTGATCGATCTGCTTCGAGATATGAATGTGAAGGTCAATCAGTTGAATGAAGACACCTATGAGTTTCAGGCAGATGATGTGAACCTTGAATATCTCCATTCGGAGGATTTCAAGAAAAAAGGTTCGGGCTTACGCGGATCCATCATGGTAGTTGGTCCAATGCTGGCGCGTTTCGGCAAAGGATATATTCCGCAGCCGGGCGGAGACAAGATCGGAAGAAGAAGACTCGACACACATTTCATTGGTTTTCAAAAGTTGGGAGCCAAGTTCGTGTACATGGCAGAGGAGCAGTTCTACAAAGTAGAAGCTTCCAATTTGCAAGGTTGCTATATGCTGCTTGATGAAGCTTCGGTAACTGGAACGGCCAATATTGTAATGGCAGCGGTTCTGGCCAAAGGCCGAACGACCATTTACAATGCGGCTTGCGAGCCGTACTTGCAGCAGCTATGCAAAATGCTCAACAGAATGGGAGCGAAGATCTCGGGTGTTGGTTCCAATCTTCTGGTTATTGATGGAGTTGAGTCTTTAGGAGGTACAGATCATCGTTGTCTGCCAGATATGATCGAGATCGGTTCATTCATCGGTTTGGCAGCCATGACGCGTTCCGAGATCACGATCAAGGATGTGAGTTATCCCGATCTGGGAATCATCCCGACCATTTTCGAGCGGTTGGGAATTCAGATGGAATTGAAAGGCGATGACCTGTACATTCCATCGCAGGAACATTATGAGATCGAATCTTTTATCGATGGTTCCATTTTGACGGTTGCAGATGCGCCTTGGCCAGGTTTCACACCAGACCTTTTGAGCATCGTACTTGTGGTTGCTACGCAGGCAAAAGGAAGCGTGCTTATTCATCAGAAGATGTTTGAGAGCCGCCTATTCTTCGTGGATAAATTGATTGACATGGGAGCGAAGATCATTCTTTGCGATCCACACCGTGCTACGGTAATCGGTATGGACCATCAAGTTCCGCTGCGCGGAATTCAGATGACAAGCCCGGACATCCGCGCAGGGGTTTCATTGCTGATTGCGGCCTTGTCGGCTGAAGGAAAGAGCCTCATTCACAATATTGAGCAGATCGATCGTGGTTATCAGAATATCGATACGCGACTGAATGCGATCGGGGCGAACATTAAAAGACTTTAGTTGGTGGCGTTTGTTAAGTTGACAAGTTGATGTGGTACGCTCTTTAACATAACCAGCCAACTAAAATTCGGTATGGTTGTTGACTTCCGACCAAGCTGAAAATGAATTTCCAATTTTAACTTTGCACAAAATATTGAAAATGAAAAAGATAGGATTCTTGGCCGCTTTTGGTTTGCTGATCAGTACCGCTATGGTATTAGCTGGAAACGATGACAAAGGCAAGACCGTTGTTCAGGAAAAGAAGGTGGGATTGAACATTGGCGATATTGCCCCTGAACTAAAATTCAAAAATCCTGATGGGAAAGAAATAAGCCTTTCCTCGCTGCGCGGAAAAGTGGTTCTGGTCGATTTCTGGGCTTCTTGGTGTCGTCCGTGTAGGATTGAAAACCCAAACGTGGTGAACGCTTATGAAAAGTTCAATCATAAAGGTTTCGAGATCTACGGAGTTTCACTTGACAAGAATAAAGAAGCGTGGGTGAACGCCATTCAGCAAGATGGTCTTGATTGGACGAATGTGAGCGACCTTGGCGGTTGGAACAGCGCGGGTGCAGCAACCTATGGAGTGAACTCCATACCAGGTAACTTCCTGCTCGATGAGGAAGGCGTTATCATCGCCAGGAATCTGCGTGGTGCCAATCTTCACGCAGAGCTTCAGAAGCTGCTTGGGAACTGATTCCTGAATCGAATAAAATTGACAAAGGCGGGAGAGCATCCTGCCTTTTTTACTTTTGCGGCCGCGTAAACTGACGGTTTGTCTGCCAATTTGTCCCAAGAACAACCAAGGCAGGCTATTTGATAAAGGC
The DNA here is from genome assembly GCA_016124845.1 of Flavobacteriales bacterium. Taxonomy (NCBI): domain Bacteria; kingdom Pseudomonadati; phylum Bacteroidota; class Flavobacteriia; order Flavobacteriales; species Flavobacteriales bacterium. The sequence continues at coordinate 133,066 of WGMW01000008.1, read as the reverse complement.
GGTTGAACAAATTTGAACCTATGAGCAAGAAGAAGGAAACGGAAGCGACCGAATTGGAGAATGAGGAAGTAAAAGCTGCTGAGGAAAACTCAGATACTACCTTAGAAGAAAACCAGCCAGAAGAAGCGAAAGATCCGTTGCAGGAACTTCAGGCGAAATACAACGAACTGAATGATAAATATCTTCGGATGTATTCGGAGTTTGAGAACTTCCGAAGAAGAACAGCCAAGGAGCGTTTAGATCTGATGAGATCCGCTGGGGAAGATGTTTTCAAACTGATGCTGCCGATCATCGATGATTTTGAGCGTGCCCGCGCGAACATGGAGAATGCCACGGATGTTCCAAGCGTGAAAGAAGGAATGGAACTCATCTACCACAAATTGGTCAGGGAATTGGGCAACAAGGGCCTGAAGCCGATGGAGAGCAAAGGAGAGACATTCGACCCGGAATTCCATGAGGCCGTCACGCAGTTTCCAGCACCATCCGATGACATGAAGGGAAAAGTGATCGATGAAGTGGAGAAGGGTTACTTCCTCAACGATAAGGTGATCCGATTTGCCAAAGTGGTGGTAGGTTCGTAATAGGAAGAAGAATGGCGAAAAGAGATTATTACGAAGTGTTGGGCGTTGGCAAGAATGCCGATGCCGCAGAAATAAAAAAGGCCTATCGGAAGATGGCTGTGAAGTATCACCCAGATAAAAATCCGGGGGATACAGAGGCAGAAGAAAAGTTCAAGGAAGCTGCTGAGGCGTACGAAGTGCTCAGCAATGCCGACAAGAAAGCCCGCTACGATCAGTTCGGCCATGCCGGAATGGGTGGCGCAGCGGGTGGTGGTTTCGGTGGTGGCTTCGGTGGAGGCGGCATGTCCATGGACGACATCTTTAGCCAGTTCGGAGATATTTTTGGAGGGCACTTCGGAGGCGGATTCGGTGGTGGTGGCGGTGGCCGCAGAACGCGGGTTCACCGTGGTTCCAATCTTCGCGTGCGCGTAAAATTGACCTTGGATGAGGTTGCCAACGGTGTGACCAAAAAATTGAAGGTGAACAAGTACGTGAGCTGTAAAAAGTGCAGCGGAACGGGAGCCGAGGACGGCCAAATGAGCACCTGTCAAACATGTGGTGGTCGCGGTCAGGTTACGCGTGTGATGAACACGCCTTTGGGTCAGATGCAGACGTCATCAACCTGTCCATCGTGTAACGGACAAGGAAGTACGATTGCGCACAAGTGTACCGCTTGCTACGGAGATGGAATTGTGAAAGGCGAAGAGGTCATCGAGGTGAAAATTCCAGCAGGTGTCGGAAATGAGATGCAACTTTCCGTGCGTGGCAAGGGAAATGCTGGTGCAAAAGGTGGCGTTCCTGGAGACCTGATCGTTCTTGTGGAAGAAGAGGAACATCCACTGCTGAAACGCGATGGCAGCAATCTTCACTACGAACTGTACATCAGTTTTATTGATGCCGCTTTGGGAACAACAGCCGAAGTTCCGACCATTGACGGTAAAGCGCGAATCAAAGTGGATGCAGGAACGCAGAGTGGAAAGCTACTTCGTCTGCGAGGAAAAGGGTTGCCTGACCTCGATTACGGAACAAAGGGCGATATTCTGGTCCATACCAATGTTTGGATTCCGAAAAAACTCAGTAAAGAAGAGAAATCGATGCTTGAACAGTTGCGGAACTCGGAGAACTTCAGACCCGATCCCGCCAAGGGCGAAAAGAGTTTCTTTGACAAAATGAAAGACTACTTTCACAACTAAGAACTCACTACAGTTTTGAGCAACACTCCAATTTTTCATGCTGAAAATGTAAGCAAGGCCTACGCAGGTCATGTGGCCATAGAGGACATCAGCATCAGTGTTCCCGAAGGTTCCATTTTTGGGCTTCTTGGCCCGAACGGTGCAGGGAAAACCACGTTTATCCGCATCATCAACCAAATTACGGGTCCCGATACGGGAAGTCTTTGGTTCGGTGGCGAACGTCTTCAGCAAAAACACCTGCAAGAGATCGGTTACTTGCCTGAAGAGCGTGGCCTTTACAAGAAGATGAAGGTGGGGGAACAGGCACTTTATCTCTGCCAGCTGAAGGGACTTTCAAAGAAAGAAGCGCTGACCAAACTCAAATATTGGTTCGAGAAGTTCGAGATCGAGGCTTGGTGGAACAAGAAAGTGGAAGAGCTTTCGAAAGGAATGGCCCAAAAGGTGCAGTTCATTGTAACGGTACTTCACGAACCGAAACTTTTGATTCTTGATGAGCCGTTCAGCGGTTTCGACCCGATCAATACCAATCTCATCAAATCTGAGATCCTCGAACTGAAAAAGAAAGGCACAACCATCATTTTCTCCACCCACAACATGGGTTCGGTGGAGGAGTTGTGTGACCACATTGCGTTGATCAACAACTCACGTGTGATATTGGATGGCGAGGTGAGCGAGATCAGAAACCGTTTCCGAACGCAGACTTACAACATCGATTTCAAAGGTTCGATGATGCAACTTGGAAGTTCGTTAGGTACCTACGGTGAACTGTTGAGCCACGGACCAGAAGGCGACCACATGGATGCTACGGTCCAGTTGGTGAATGGCGGAACGACCAACCAATTGCTCGGAAATATCATGCGGGCAGTTGAGGTGAGAGGTTTCCACGAGATCATTCCGAGCATGAACGATATTTTTATTCAGGCGGTGGAGAAATACAATAAAGAAGGTGCAGCGGCATGAGCAAGATCGGACTCATTATTCAGCGCGAATACCTGACCCGCGTACGCAAGAAGTCATTCGTCATCATGACGATTCTCGGCCCTGTGTTGATGGCCGCCATGTTCATTGTACCCATCTGGATAGCACTTAATGAAGATGAGGATACCACGATTCTTGTGATCGATGAGAGTCATCTTTTCAGTGATCTGCCTCCGCTTCACATGAAATTGGAGGACACAGAGAACATTCATTTCAAGTTACCAGAGGCTTCGTTAAGGTTGGATAGTGCTAAATCTGAATTATTAGGTTCCGATGATTTTGATGCGGTGCTGTACATCCATCCTTTGATTCTCAACACGACAAACGGAGTCAAATTGATCTATGAAAAGCAGCCAAGTTTGCAGGTGATTCGATATATCGAGAACTCGCTTGAAAACTCCTTGTCACAGATTAAGCTTTCGGGTTTGGGGGTGAACATGGAGACCATTGAAAGGGTCAAGAAAGAAGCTCACGTTAGTTTGGCTACGTTGAAAATCGATGAGATAGGGGAGAAGAATCAAAGTAGGGAGCGAAGCATGGCCATTGGCATGTTCAGCGGTATTCTCATCTATATGTTCATATTCTTGTATGGCGTTCAAGTAATGCGGGGAGTTATTGAGGAAAAGACCAATCGCATCATTGAGGTTATCATCTCATCCGTCAAACCGTTTGAGTTGATGATGGGTAAAATTATTGGAATCGCGCTGGTTGGGTTAACTCAATTTGTACTCTGGGTCGCGTTATCGACCGCCTTCTATTCGGGAACCGTTGTGTTTGTGGAAAGACAACTGATGGAGGAGAATTCGGGTGTAAATTTAGAGGAAGTGCTTTCGAGAAATCAAACACTTACACCAAATGTGGCGACTGATGAATCAAGTGCTGAATTGAATGTTAATGCGGCAAAGGAGTTTTTGTCTAAAGTTGATGGCATTCCATTTGCGTATCTTATCGGTTGCTTCGTCTTCTACTTTTTGGGTGGATACTTGATCTACAGCGCGCTTTTTGCCGCAGTGGGTTCGGCCGTGGACAATGAGGCAGATACCCAGCAGTTCATGCTGCCGATCACCATCCCGATCATTTTTTCATTTTTGATGTCTCAGGTAGTGATCAATAATCCAGATGGAACACTGGCTATGTGGCTCTCAATGATTCCATTCACCTCACCTATCATCATGATGGTTCGCATACCTTTCGGAGGCGTACCATTAGGGGAACTTGCTCTTTCGATGAGCTTGCTTGTCATCGGCTTTGTTGCCACCACATGGTTGGCCGGGCGCATTTACCGCACGGGAATTCTGATGTACGGGAAAAAGATCTCCTACAAAGAACTTTGGAAATGGATCCGTTATCACTAAAACCCTTCTGCCCAAAGGGCATTTCCCAAAAGGAGAGCAGCTGCTGCGTGGAAGTTACTCTTGCGGATAGTGGTGTGGTAAATGATTGTGGATTTCCTCTCCCTTGGGGAGGTCAGGAGGGGTAGATATGCGAGTAGCTGTCATCGATCTCGGTACGAACACCTTCAATCTTCTTATAGTGGATGTGCTGCCAGCGGGTCATTACCAGACCGTTTTCAATACCAAAATCGCGGTCAAGATCGGGGAAGGTGCCATGATCGCGGGTAAACTGCTTCCTGAGCCGATTCAGCGTGCCAAAAGCGCGTTGGCGGAGTATCTGGAAATTATCAAGCAGCACAACTGCGAGAAGACGTTGGCCTTCGCTACATCAGGGGTCAGAAGTACTTCCAACGGGGCTGAGTTTGTTGCGGAGGTGAAATCCGAACTCGGTTTGGACATCAAGGTGATCGATGGAATGGAAGAAGCACGCCTGATCTATGAAGGTGTGAATCTGGCAATTCCCTTTGGTGATGAGCCGATGCTGATCATGGACATTGGTGGCGGAAGTACCGAATTCATCATAGCCGACAGAACGGGTGTTCTGTGGATGAAGAGTTACCGATTGGGTATTTCGCGCGTGCTGCAAATGCTCGAACCGAATGATCCTTTGCAGAAATCAGATTTCCGGAATTTGGATGAGTTGTTTTCGGAACAACTTCCAGAACTTCTACGGAATTGTCGAAAGTTTGGCGTGAAGACCTTGATCGGTTCTTCTGGCAGTTTCGATAGTTTCATTGAAATGATCTGGGCGGAAAAGGGAACACCAAAACTGGCCAGTTCTGTTGTAAGCGAAGAGTTGGATCTGAATGAACTGAAACAACTGCATGATCGATTGATAACTTGCGATTACGAAACGCGAAAAGCAATTCCAGGCCTTGTGGAAATGCGTGTTGATACCATTCATTTGGCATCTTACATGGTGCAATGGATTCTTTCATTGAACGGTTTGGAAAGGTTGTTGCTATCAAGCTACGCATTGAAAGAAGGCGTGCTTCATCAAGTGATGGAAGATCGCATCTGACCCGAGCTGCTTTCTATTTTTGAAGACACTTAAAACTCACCGCTATGCCTAAGGTTCTGATCATTGATGACGAGAGAAGTATCCGCAATGCCATTCGAGAAATTCTTGAATACGAGAAGTTTGAGGTAGATGAGGCCGAAGACGGTCTTTCGGGTGTGGTGAAAGTGAAAGGCGGCAAGTTTGATGTAATCCTTTGCGACATCAAAATGCCGAAGATGGATGGTGGTGAAGTGCTGGATCGAATTCTGCTGTTGGCGCCAGATACGCCAGTGGTGATGATCTCAGGTCACGGAGATATTGAAACAGCAGTTGACCTGCTGAAGAAAGGAGCTTACGATTACATTCCCAAGCCATTGGATCTGAATCGTTTACTGGTTTCTGTGCGCAATGCGTTGGACAGAACTGAGATCGTGGCCGAGACGAAGAAGCTTCGCAAGAAGGTGAGCAAAAGCTACGAGATGATCGGTGAGTCGGAAGGCATCGCCAAAGTGAAGGATATGATCGAGAAGGTAGCGCCAACGGATGCGCGCGTTCTTATTACAGGCCCGAATGGAACAGGGAAAGAGTTGGTAGCTCGTGCCTTGCATGAGAAAAGCGGTCGTTCGGATGGGCCGTTGGTGGAGGTGAACTGTGCGGCCATTCCATCTGAGTTGATCGAAAGTGAACTATTCGGCCATGAGAAGGGAGCATTCACATCAGCCATCAAACAGAAGAAAGGAAACTTCGAAACAGCTACAGGTGGAACGCTCTTCTTGGATGAGATCGGTGATATGAGTCTTTCAGCGCAAGCTAAAGTGCTGCGTGCGTTGCAGGAGAACAAGATCACCAGAGTGGGAGGAGAGAAGGAAATTCAGGTAGATGTTCGTGTGGTTGCAGCCACCAACAAGGACCTGAAAAAAGAGATCGAGGCTGGGAATTTTCGCGAAGACCTGTACCACCGTTTGGGTGTGATTCTGATTCAGGTTCCTGCATTGAACGACCGCAGGAATGATATTCCATTGCTCGTTGACCATTTTCTTGGCGTGATCTGCGATGAGCAGGGCGTTGCAAAAAAGCGCATTCAAGCAGATGCGTTAAAAGAACTTCAAGACTACGATTGGACAGGAAACATCCGTGAACTGCGCAACGTGGTTGAGCGGCTCATTATCCTTTCAGGGAAAGAGATCATGAAGAATGATGTGGAGCAATTCGTAAAGTGGTAATTCCGCTTTTCCGATCAGAAAAGTCGCCACGTTTTTATGGTCTCATCGCTACTTACCCGAAGCAATTTCACGCCTTCCACCTGTGGTTTGGTCAACGTGAACAGCCCATTGTTGCCAACATTTGCAATGGCCTCATTGCCTATTATTCTACCCGAAAGATCGAACCAATCAGCCCGTGCATTATGCAAAACGACCGTTGATCGGAAAGAGATCCGGTCATTCACCTGTCGGGTAATTCCAATGGTCGGTTCTACAATTCCTGTGATCTGAACTTGGATTTCGTTCGAAAGTGTTGGGCAATTTCCCAAATTGGTGGTGCCAACCTGATACGTGCCAGATTGAGCGTAGGAGTAGGTCTGCTGGTCTGCATTCGGGATGGCAGTTCCATTCAAATACCATTGGTAATTGGTTTGGCTGTCGCTCGAAAGTGTGCCGCTGTTTTCCGTAATAATTGGGGCATCATTGGCGCAATCGAGCAGGTTTGTTCCGAGGTCAGAATTCGTATTCAGTTCCGTCAGAAAATCATCATACGCAGGGCAATTGTCCATGAGGAAATAATCGAGCCACGGACCGACCAGACCATAGCTCAATTGCTGTTGTTGCTCTCTGGTAAGCGTCCCAATGTTCGTCTCGCCCGTGGCGCAGAAAATATTGTAGTTGGCATAAAAGCAATGGCAGCCTTCGGTCAATCGCGCATAATATTTACATGACGAGGCCAGTCCGTTGTAGATGAGCAGCGCGTGATCCGCTTCGGGCGTAACCTGATCTTGATTGCCGTGAAGAATGAGTGCTGGCACGCTCACATTCGCTCCTGCGCTGGCTGCTGAAGGCGTGGTTTCGGCAGGTGCCAATCCCACAATGCAATCGATGTTGGTATTGTTGGCTGCCGCAAGAATGGTGGCTCCACCGCCCATGCTATGGCCCATGATGGCCGTCCGTGGTTTCACTTTTCCGTAGAAAGCCGAATTGGAGTTTGTGTTCGCGGCCTGCATCTGTTCCGCCACGAAAGCGAGATCCATTCCAAAATCCCCATGGCTCACCGTGAAAAGACCGCCTTCGGTTGTTGGGAGCACAAAGATGTATCCTTTCGGAACAAATTCTTCCCACCAGTTCTGATAGGCGGAAACAGCCATGGAAAACCCGTGTCCGACCACCACCAACGGAAATTCACCTGCCGCAACCGCCACGTTGTCGCCAGAAGCAGTTCCTGGATAATAAACCTCGCACGCAATGGCGCGGTTGCTTCGCGAAGGATCATTGTAAGTGATGGATTGATGTCCGATCGGTAGATTCTGCGCCATCGGAACAAAACAGGCGAGAACCAGCAGGGAAGCAAAAACGAGTTTCATTTAGCCTAAACTTTACGGTGATTTAAAACAATTAAATCGACATTTGTTCGCATGAAAAATATCCTTTTTCTCGCAGTATTTCTATCCACTTTTGTTGGAAAGGCACAGGAGATAGATCGTTTTGCCTTCGGTTCGTGCAGCTTTCAGTTCACCAAACAGAACATCTGGAAAAGCGTGGTGTCAAAGAAACCGCAGCTTTGGGTGTGGCTCGGTGACATTGTCTATGGAGACATTGGCAATTCAGGAAAGAGTTTGGCTGAGCGATATGCCATGATGCAGGCCAACCCGAATTACAATCTGCTTAAAGAAGCGTGTCCGACCATTGGAACGTGGGATGATCATGATTTCGGGGCAAATAATATTGGTAAGGATTTTCCTCAGAAAGAGGAGAGCAGAAAAATTTTTCTGGATTTTTTCGGAGCGAAAGAGGATGACCCCCGTTGGAAGCGACAAGGGATCTACAACAGTTTCGAATACAGTTCAGGTGAACGAAAAGTGAAGTTCATTCTGTTGGACACGCGCTTCAATCGAGAAGACCCTGGACCTGAAACAGATATGTTGGGCGAGGAACAATGGAAGTGGTTGGAAGATGAATTGAAAAACTCCGATGCAAAGATCAATGTCATTGGGTCAAGCATTCAATTTGTGGCCGAAGTTCCTTCATTTGAGAACTGGGCCAAGTTCCCGAAGTCGCATGAACGTATGATCAAACTCATTGGAGAAACTGGAGTGAAAGGCGTGGTTTTCCTTAGCGGTGATGTTCATTTTACGGAAACATCAAAACGCAAATACGATCAGATCAGTTATCCGATCTACGATTTCACTTCAAGCGGTCTGACTCACGGAAATAACGTGATGGGTTTGAACCAGAATCCGTATCGTCTTGGAAAATCCCGCTACGGCCGCCACAATTTCGGTTTCATAGAATTTGATTGGGAAGGTCAGAAACTCACCTTCACCGAATTCAGCCAGCATGGAAAACAGAAGTACCAGCAAGAGGTTCTGTTCTCCGAGATCGGTTGGTAAGACTGTCTTATTTCAAGATAGTTGACACTTGGTCAAACGCTTTGGCCAATCCATTCGCATCGCTTCCACCTGCTGATGCATACGTTGGTTGACCGCCACCGCCACCTTTGATCAACGCGGCCAGCGGTCTGATAAGTTCTCCTGCTTTCCAACCTTTCGAGTCCACGAGATCTTGGCTGATCACCAAGTGAAGTCCTGGTTTTCCGTTTGAAATAACACCAAGAAGCGCAACCAGACCATTTTCCTTTTTCAGGTCGAAGCATAGGTTTTTGATTGCGGAAGAATCATCCAGATCGATCTTCTCAGCGATCAATCTGAAATCACCTTTATCCACCGCTTTAGCAAGAAGTTCATCTTTCAGTCCAGCTGCAGCCTGCGCATTCAGGCTTTCTATCTTTTGCTGGAGTTCTTTTAACTGTGTTTGAAGTTGCTGAACTCCCTTCAACGCGTCCTTTGATTTCAGCAGATTCTTCAATTCATTAACCTGTTCGTAAGCTGAGTTCAATTCCTCAAACGCTCTTTGTCCTGTTACCGCTTCAATTCTTCGGATTCCCGCAGCAACAGAACCTTCGGAAACGATTTTCAGAAGACCGATATCGCCCGTTGCTTTCACGTGGGTTCCACCACACAGCTCCACAGAGAAATCCTTATCGAATGTAATGACACGGACCAGGTCGCCATACTTCTCCCCGAAAAGCGCCATTGCGCCCATTTCCTTTGCTGAATTGATGGGCACATTCCGTTTTTCATCCAACGAAATGTTCTCACGGATCTTGGCGTTGATCTTCGTTTCAATCGCTGCCAGTTCATCCTCAGAAACTTTACTGAAATGCGAGAAGTCGAAACGTAAGTGGTCGGCATTCACCAACGAACCTTTCTGTTCAACGTGGTCACCCAACACTTCGCGGAGCACAGCATGCAGCAGGTGAGTGGCCGAATGATTGAGGGCAGTCGCTTTTCGTTTTGACGCATTTACAACTGCTTTAAAAGTTGCTTTCGGATCGGTCGGAAGCTTCTCGCAGAAATGAACGATAAGATCGTTTTCTTTCTTCGTGTCGAAGATGAAGGTCTTTTCTCCATTCGCTTCGATGAAACCAGTATCGCCTACCTGACCACCACTTTCTGCATAAAATGGCGTGATATTGAATACGAGTTGGTAGAACTCCTTGCCTTTGGCAGAAACCTTTCGGTAGCGTGTAATGAAGACCTCGGTTTCCAGAAGATCATACCCCACAAATTCCTCGCGGTCATCCTGACGCAGAACCGTCCAATCGGAGCTTTCGGTGGCTGTTGCCGCACGCGAACGCTCTTTCTGCTCGTTCAAACCAGCTTCAAACCCTTGAAGATCGACCGAAAGGCCTTTTTCGCGTGCCATGAGTTCGGTAAGATCGATCGGAAAGCCGAACGTATCGTAGAGTTCGAAGGCGAAAGCACCATCAATGGTTTTACTTTTCAGTCCCGAAACGTAATTGTTGAATCGGTCGATACCTTTCTCCAACGTTCGCAGAAAGGAGGTTTCTTCTTCTTGGATAACGCGTGTTACAAGTTCCTGCTGCTTCTTCAGCTCAGGGAATGCATCGCCCATTTGATCGGCCAAAGTTCCGACCAATTGGTGCATGAACCCTTCTTTGAAACCGAGAAAGCTGTAACCGTAGCGGATGGCTCTACGCAAAATGCGTTTGATGACGTAACCTGCACCAGAATTTCCAGGGATCTGCCCATCACAAATGGCAAACGAAACCGCACGAATGTGATCGGAAATGACACGGATGGCAATATCTGTTTGGCTATTGGAGGAAGTGTATTTCACACCGCTCAATTCCGAAACTTTCGAGATCATCGGTCCGAAAACATCGGTGTCATAGTTCGATGTTTTTCCTTGAAGCGCCATGCAGAGGCGTTCAAATCCCATTCCTGTGTCCACGTGTTTGGCGGGAAGGCTTTCCAGCGAGCCATCAGCCTTTCGGTTGAACTGAATGAAAACCAGGTTCCAGATCTCTACAACCTGCGGATGATCGGCATTCACCAATTCTCTTCCAGGTTTTGCGTTTCGTTCTTCGGCTGAGCGCAGATCCACATGGATTTCGGAGCATGGACCGCACGGACCTTGGTCGCCCATTTCCCAGAAATTGTCCTTTTTGCTGGCGCGAAGAATTCTATCAGCAGGAAGGAACTGCTTCCAAAGGTCTTCCGCTTCGGTGTCTGCTTCCAGATTGTCCGATGCATCGCCTTCAAAAACGGTGGCGTACAGCCGCTCTGGATCAAGACCGTAAACATCCACCAAAAGCTCCCAGGCCCATTCTATTGCTTCCTTCTTGAAGTAATCTCCGAAACTCCAGTTGCCGAGCATTTCGAACATGGTGTGGTGATAGGTGTCCACGCCCACTTCCTCCAGATCGTTGTGCTTGCCCGACACGCGCAGACACTTTTGTGTATCGGCCACGCGCACATCTTTCGCAGTTCTGTTTCCGAGGAAAATATCCTTGAACTGGTTCATGCCCGCATTGGTGAACATCAGCGTTGGGTCGTCCTTCACAACCATGGGCGCAGACGGCACAATTCGGTGCTGTTTTGCTTCGAAAAAGTCGAGGAATTTCTGGCGGATCTCGTTGCTGGTCATGCGTGGTTTGATCTATGTTTCAGGTTCTTGCCCTTAAGTTCTTGTAAGATAGTGCGTTGAGCAATTTTCTTAAATTCGCACGGCTTGCGTGCAGAAAACGCGGCCAAAATTAAGGATCGGAAGGGAATGTCTAAGGTCAAATTCCAGTTTGATAAACGTACACTCACGTACCGAAAGGTAGAGGTGGGAACGAAGCAGATCCTGCTTCGCGTGCTGGGTTATGTGGCCGGTGCTTCCGTGTTTGCCTTCATCGTTATCGTTCTCTTCACTACTTTTTTTGACAGTCCGAAAGAGAAGCAGCTGAAGCGTGAGATCGCACAGTTGGAGTTGCAGTACAAATTGCTCAATAACCGCATGGCGCGAGTCGATCAAGTGCTGGCGGAATTGCAGGAAAAGGACGATGACATTTACCGCGTGATCTTCGAAGCGGAGCCGATTCCGCATTCGGTCCGTGAGGCTGGTTTCGGTGGCGTCAACCGCTATAAGGAACTGGAGCAGTTGGCCAATTCGGATATTGTGATAGCGACAACCGAGCGGTTGGACGGACTCACCAAGAAATTGGTCGTGCAGTCGCGTTCATTCGATGAGGTGATCGCCTTGGCGAAGAACAAGGAGGCGATGCTGGCGAGTATTCCTGCCATTCAGCCTGTTTCCAACGAGAAGTTGACGCGTGTGGCATCTGGTTTCAACTGGCGGATTCATCCCATATATAAGGTGCGCCATTTCCATACAGGAATTGATTTTACCGCTCCGCGCGGAACGGAGATCTATGCGACAGGCGATGGCGTTGTGGAAGACGTAATTTCCAAAGGCCGCGGCTACGGAAATCATATCATCATCGACCATGGTTTCGGTTATGAAACGCTTTATGGTCACATGAGCAAGTTCAAGGTGCGCAAGGGCGAGAAGGTGAAGCGTGGCGATGTTATCGGCTATGTAGGAAGTACGGGGACGAGCACGGCTCCGCACTTGCATTACGAGGTGATCAAGAACGGGGAGAAGATCAATCCGATGAATTTCTTCTTCAACGATCTAAGCCCTGAAGAGTACGAGAAGGTCATCGAACTTTCGTCCAAAGCCAACCAATCTTTCGACTGATACGGTTATGCCTTACAAGGAACGGCCCATAACCAAATTGTACTATTCCATTGGCGAAGTGGCCAAGATGTTCGATGTGAATGCATCGCTCATCCGTTTTTGGGAGAAAGAGTTCGATATTCTCAAACCCAAGAAGAACAAGAAGGGAAACCGCCTGTTCACGCAGAAAGATGTGGACAACCTGAAGGTGATCTATCATTTGGTGAAAGAGCGCGGTTTTACGCTTGATGGCGCCAAAAAGAAGCTTCGCGAGAATAAAGGTGACACGATTCAGAACGAAGAGATTGTGGAGCGATTGAAAGAGATACGCAGCTTTTTGATTGAGCTTCGCGACAATCTTTGATCACACTTGTGGCAGATCGGCCTTCTCGCGTACAATTTCTCCAAAGTCCTTTCCTTTTGATTTCGCCTCGGCCCACGAAATGAAATCGAAGTATTCGAACGCGCTGCTTTCCAGCGGATCATCTTGCAGATCCTTCATCTGTTCAAGGAAAACCTCGTACTGTTCATTTTCCGAAACGCGGTCGGGCGATTTCAACAGTCGTCCGATCAGGTCCAAGAACGATGATTCGAATTTAAAATAGCGGTTACGCGTGTTCAGGTAACGCTGGGCAGAACGCAATGCATAAGGTAGCAGATTCTTGTTGTTCAACTCAATGTGAATGAGCAGATTGAGCAACTGTCCGAAACAGTAGATGTCCAAACTCTTGCTGATGTCGATGTCATTCAGCAGTCGGTTTGTCCACTTCAGCGCATCGTTGTACTTCTTGGCACCAAAGTAAATGATGGCAATATTGAAGTAGAAGAACGCTTTCCGAACGCTGTTCAACTTGTTCTCGTAGAGCATCAGTCCGTTCTCGATCTGCGGGATCAGATCCAGCCCCTTTTCAAATTCGCCTGTTAGGAAGTAAATGGTCAACTCAATGCTGTTGGCGCTGGAAAAGAGTTTGATCTCCAGATCCTCATTGTTCTTAATTTCCATCGTTTCAGGCAATTCGCGCAGCTTCTTCAGATAGAAGAAAACGGCCTCAAAGTCTTTCAGCTGGCTGGCCACGTAAACGATATTGGTCAGAATAGAGAAATAGATATTCGGTTCCTCTTGGAATTTGTCCAAGTTGGCCTCAATGTGATCCACATTCGCTTTCAGATACTTGAACGAATTGGCGTAATCACCCACTCCAAAATAGTATGCACTATAAATATGATTGTAGAGGTATTCTGATTGGTAGAAGATGTGTTCGGGCTCACGGTTCAGAAGCGTATCATCAATAATTGATTTCAATTTTTCCAAACCTTCAGTGGTTCTGGCCTTGCCACGTTTGTTCAGAATATTGAACAGACGGCTCTTGATTCCCCAGAAATCGTTGTAAACCTCAATCAGTTTGGTGATGCGGGTATTCTCTTCCATCATCGCCTCCAGCTCCTCATCGCCCACGTGCTCGTAATTGTCCTTTTCAATTAGGAGCTTTTCCCACATGAAGATCTCAAGTAGCGAGGTGTGTTTATCATATTTATAGGCGAGCGTCTTCGCGCTGTCCAATAGTTTCTGACTTTGCTGATACAAACTCTTCTTATAGAGGATCTCTGCGCAATGCAATGTGCGTTTCAGCTGCGCATCGATAGAACTGTTAGAATGGTAAGCATCCAGCGCGCGCAGGATCACATCATAAAGACGTGTTTTGGCAATGGGCAGCGACCGAACCAAGGTCGGGTTCTTCAAAACCTTCTTCACCTGGTCTTCATCATACTCATCAAACCTGTCAATGGCATCGAAGAGAAGTTGGTGATTGTTCTTGTCGCCAGCCTGCTTAGAGGTGTAAACTTTAAAGTACCGCTTTTCAGCTTTGCTGAGCGACTTTATCAGTTGAAAAACCTTATCTGAAGATGTCTTAGACATGTAATTTAAATTAATGAATTTGTAGCTCGAAAATTGCTTAGAGGCGTAATTAATAACGCACCGACCATTTCTTTCGATGGTGCCTCCATGCAAGTTCTTTTGTGTAGAACGCCCTGAGTTGAGTATAAAAAGATGCTTTCATCGCTCAATTGTTTTATCTAACTTTAAGTTAACGTCTATTTCTGAGGTTTTAGACGTGTAATTAAAGAGTTTGGGGAGTGTCTTTTAGAGCTTTGATGTGTAATAAAAGGCCGAATTGTTGAAATGCCTTAGAAATGTAATGGAATTGTTAAGGATTATTCGAGGTAACGAATTGATAATGAATAGTATACAATTATGAAAAACGGGATTACAGTCGTTTTGAGGTGTATAGAATGGCCACTTACGTGGTTTGACCAGCCTCCAGAGCCTACCTAACTTTAGCTCAGCGAATGAGAAAAACAAGAAGTTGAACCATTTAAAACAATTGTCATGAACAAGATTTACAAAGACTCAGACGGAGAACGGGCGGTAAGCAGATTGCTGAAGATCTCAGCCGTTGTCATCATGGTAATGGTGTGGATTCTCATTGATAAGGGAAACATCTACGGACAGAATGCCGCCAAGGTCAGTTCCGTGTCCAAGACACTTCATCCGCAAACTATTCAGTCTCCACAGTTTAAAGGTGGCGATGGTGGTGATGGCGGTGATGGTGGAGAAGGCAGCGGAGGAGAAGGTGGTGGCGTTCCACCGAGTGATGATGGAGGTTTCGTCATCAAACCGAATCCCGTGCAGACCGATCTGGTATTCGATTTTGAATTTACGGTGAGAACTGCCATTCCTGTGCAGATCTACGATCCGCTCGGAAGATTGGTGGATCAGCAAGTGTTCCAACCAGGTCTCAATTCACAGAAACTCGATTTCTCCAAATATCAGACAGGCATGTACCTGGTGCGTCTCGACCTTGGAAACAGGGTGGAGGTGAGAAGGGTCATCAAGAAATAAATTATTGCGTACACCTCGTTCTTTGACATACTGATAAGAAGAATAGACTGTAATCCCGTTTCTTCTAACTCAGAGATACTTGCCAGGTAACAGATAGTTGCCAACATAATCGGCAATGCCGTCTTCCAAACTTCGGAAGGGGCGGTTGTAACCGATGGTCCGTAGTTTGGTCATGTTGGCTTCCGTAAAATACTGGTACTTGTCTCTGATGTCCTCAGGCGTATCGATGAAACCGATGTTCTCCTCCTTGCCCATGGCCTTGAATGTGGCTTTGGTCAGGTCGAGAAAAGTTCTGGCCTCACCTGTACCAAGGTTGTAGATGCCCGAATGGTTTCTCGTTTCCATGAGATAGATGCAAACAGAAACTACGTCCTTCACATAAATGAAGTCGCGTAGTTGCTCACCATCCCGATAATCGGGGTTGTGAGAACGGAAGAGTTTCATGCCGCCCGTACGACCGATCTGGTTGAAGGCGTGGAAGACAACAGATGCCATTCTTCCTTTATGATATTCGTTGGGGCCGTAAACGTTGAAAAATTTCAGCCCTGCCCAGAAGTGTGGTTTGGTTCTCTGGTCAACGGCCCAACGATCGAATTCGTTCTTCGACTCTCCGTAAGGGTTCAGGGGCTTGAGGTTTTGTATCACGGAATGATTGTCCTCAAATCCCAGTTCGCCCAAGCCGTAGGTCGCTGCAGACGAAGCATATATCAGAGGAAGGCCGAATTCGACACACAGATCCCAGACCTGCTTTGAGTAATTGACATTCCACTTTTCGAAGATCCGGTGGTCGAATTCGGTGGTATCGGTTCGTGCTCCCAAATGGAAGATGATCTGAATGAACCGATGGTTCTCTTCGATCCAATCGAAGAATTCAGTTCTATCGACCTTGGCACTCAGTTCTTTGCCTGCAAGGTTCTTGTTCTTGGCCTCATTGCTGAAATCATCTACAGCAACAAGGTCAGTATAGCCAGCATCGCGAAGGCCTGCCAAAAGACAACTTCCGATAAAACCCGCGGCACCCGTTACAACGATCATCAATTGAAGATGTAAAGCGTGTTGCCGTCAAAGTTGGTGTTGTATTGCTGAAGGCCGATAACGGCTTTGCCTTCAATGGGACCTCCATCTATGATGAGGAACTTTGAATGGCAGCAATCGGTGTCTACAATGGTCACATCCGAGTTGTCAACGCTAACTTGGCAATTGTCTTGGATCTGCCATGTGCAATGGCGGTCGTAAGCACGGAACTCATCTGGAGAATAACGGTAAACGATAATTCCACGTGAACCACCGTTGATGTAGACCCAGCCTCCAACCGCAAGCAGTTTGGAAAATTCTGGGTTGGAAACCGTCAATTGGTAATTAACAGGCACATACGGAATGCCGCTTCGGTTGTTTTTCTGGCATGAGAAAAGACCTGCCGAAAGCATGATGAAAACCAATGTGATCTGTTTGATCGGTCGCATGCTGCAAAGGTAATTGGTTAAAACCACCTTCGGCAGGGTTTATTGTATTCAATTATCTTGGCGGCCTTTGCCGATTCTGCGAGAGCGGCTTTGTGTCAACTCAGATACATTCAGATATTACACGAAATTCATTTTTGCCGACCATGAAAATTCTTGTTCGACTTGCCGTCATCATCTTCTTATCAGTACTTACCAATGCAGCTTTTGCTCAATCCGCTGCCACCAAGGCACAGAAAGAGACAGAAAAGAAACAGGACGCCTTGAAAAAGGAAGAGAAGGAAGCGCACGAGAAGGCGGTGAAGCGGCATTGGAACGGTCAGGACAAGGAAACGCGCAAGCGGATGAAGGAAACGAAAAAGAAATCTAAACGACTGAACAGACCCAAAAAATGGTCGGTGAAAAAGAGAAAGGAATAATACGTGAGTGTGGTGTTTGAAACTTCAATTGCCAGCATGCCAAAAACCTCAGAAATGAGTTTGATTAACACGCTTTAACAATTGTTTAACAAATTTTGACACACGAATTGATCTTTGCTACTTTAGCCGCGCTTTTTGCGGAGCGTAACTGAAATGTAAAAGGAATGACAAAAAGACTTCTACTACTTAGCGTACTCGTAGTCAGTGCATTTACCATCGTTCGGGCCCAGGTAGGTACCGGAGGTATTGAAGGAATTGTGCAGGACGAAAAGAATAATTCTATTCCGTTCGCCAATGTGGTATTGATGGAAGCCGGAGAACAGGTTGCCGGCACTTCTGCGGATATTGATGGAAAGTACAAGATTAAGGCGGTGAAACCTGGGAACAACTACACTTTGATTGTCTCAGCGGTTGGATACGCTTCTCACGAAGAACGTGGTATTTCTATTACTGGTGCAGGCCAAACTTTCTTGAATATTTCCATGACAACTGGAGTTCAATTAGATCAGGTGGTGGTCAGTGAGTACAAAGATCCGTTGATTAAAAAAGATGCAGGGTCATCTGTGACGATCAGTGGAGAAACAATCACGAAAATGGCCAATCGTGGTTATGTTGCGGCAGTTACCACAGCAGCGGCTGTGCAGGACAATGACGGTCAGGTGGGTAGTATCAAAGGTTCGCGCGATGGTGCAACCAACACCTATATAGATGGGGTTAAGGTTCGTGGCAATGTTAATCTGCCTCAGGCAGCTTACGAACAGGTAAGTGTGGTAACTGGTGGTATTCCGGCTCAGTACGGTGATGCAACGGGTGGCGTGATTTCCATTACGACCAAAGGTGCTTCGCGTGTTACCTATGGTGGTATTGAAGCGTTGAGTTCCATTGGAGCAAAGTATGACAACAAGAACCACTACTTGTTCGACCCTCAAGGGTATCATCTGATTGCCGCAAACATTTCCGGACCGCTTATAAGTATCAAGGACAAGACAGATCCAGAAGGTAAGAAGAAGAAACCAATTATGGGGTATTTCTTGGCCACGGAGATCAATTACCAGAAGGATCCACGTCCATCGGCTATTGGTTCGTACTACGTGAAGGATGACGTCTTGAAGGATCTTCGAACAGATCCGATCGTTCAGTCGGCACAGGGAGCCTCATTACTTCGTTCAGAGTTGATCCGCAAGAGTGATCTCCAATGGACTGCTCAGCGCAAGAACGTGGCACGAAGAAGTGTCGTAGCATCCGGTAATTTGGACTTTTACCTGCCTGGAAACGTAACGTTGAAGGTCGGTGGTAACCTTGATTTCAACGATTACATGAACTACAGCTACTCTGGTTCCATGTTCAATTCTGACAACAATGGACAGGTGATCAACCAGACATGGAGGGTGTATGGTCGTTTTACACAGCGGTTCACTCCCAAGCCAAACGCAGACGGAGAGGTCAAGAAGACGGGGATCACTAACGCTTATTACAGCATTCAGGCTGACTACTCAAGTGTTCGTCAGAAGACTCAGGATGCCGACCATAAAGCCAATCTTTTCCGTTATGGATATGTAGGTAAGTTCACTACATACAAAGAAGATGCTTATAGTTTCGGTGTGGATAATACAACAGGTCTGCCCGGATTCATCCAAGGTCCGGACCGTGATACCATGGTGACTTTCCAAGCAACGGACATTAATCCATATCTCTCTGCTTATACTGCTCAGTATTATGCGCAGAATCCTGAAAAGACAGGAAAGTATGAGAACCTGACTCAGATTTTGCAAGACCGAGGTGCCATCAGGAATGGTGACTTTCCACGACAGGTTTATAACATTTGGGACAATACTGGTACGCAGTTCAATAGTTACAGTATTCTTGATCAAACGCAGTTCCGGGTTATGGGAACAGGGTCGTTCGATATTAAAAACCATTCTATTATGCTTGGATTCGAATATGAACAACGTTCGGATTCGTATATTGGATACGCACCATACTCCATGTGGACGCTTGCAAGGCAGTATGTAAACAACCACTTCCAAGATGTTCTGGATCTTAATAACCCGATTGTTCATTTTGATTCCAATGGCAATTACACAGATACGATTTCGTACAACCATTTGGTTGTAACCGATCCTGACCATCCCGAGCATAATACTGGGCAGTACTACGTTGATTATAACATCCGAAAGGCTTTGGGATTGGACCCGAAAGGAACAGATTGGATCGATATCGACTCTTATGACCCTGATTTCTTCAAGGTGAATTGGTTCAGCGCAAGCGAACTCCTAAACAACGGCAACAGTCTTGTGTCATATTACGGTTATGACTATACAGGTAAGAAGATCAAGTCGAAGCCAACGTTCGATGATTTCTTCAACGAGAAGGACGAATACGGAAACTTTACCCGTAGGGTGGCGGCATTCAACCCGATCTACATGGCTGGGTATATTCAGGATGAGTTCACATTCAAGGATCTTATCTTCCGTGTTGGTGTTCGTGTGGATAGGTATGACGCGAACCAAAAGGTTCTCAAAGACCCATATCTGCTTTATGAAGCGTACACGGCTGGACAGGTCACTACCATGAATGGCGAGGCGGTTACACATCCAAGTAATATCGCCAGTGACGCGGTCGTTTATGTAAATGACATCAAGAATCCTACAGCGATTGTCGGCTATCGTGAAGGCGCGGTCTGGTACAACGCGCAGGGGGTTGAGATCACAGATCCATCAACATTGCGTGCTGGAACCGGTATTGCCCCGTATCTGGTGGATCCAAATCAGGAAACCATTTCATCCGGGGCATTTAAAGATTACCAACCGCAGGTGAATGTGATGCCGCGTATCTCGTTCTCATTCCCAATTTCTGACAACTCACTTTTCTATGCGAACTATGACGTGCTGACCCAACGACCTTTGACCGGAAACCGACTAAATTTGATTGATTACCTCTACCTGAAGAACAGGACCGGTACGACTCCGATCAACAACCCTGATCTGAAACCTTCGATGACCATTGAATATTCTGTAGGTTTCAAGCAGCAGATTGGGAAAAACTCAGCCATTCAGTTGAATGGATTCTACCGTGAGATGCGAAATCAGATCGCTACGATCCGTATTTCGGAGGCTTATCCGAAAACATACCTGACGTACGGAAATATTGATTTTGGAACGGTGAAGGGATTGACTGTATCATACGACCTCAGAAGAACCAAGAATATTAGATTGACATTAGCCTATACCTTGCAATTCGCAGATGGTACGGGGTCAAACGTGAACACAGGCATCAATCTGGTCAACTCTGGTTTTCCTAACCTCAGGGTCATTCAACCGTTGGATTTCGATCAAAGGCATAATATAGTATTGAACTTTGACTATCGTTTCTTCATGGGAGATAAGTATACTGGACCAAAGTCGATAACCAAGAATGGCAAAACAATTAACTGGTTACAGGGATTTGGAGTTAACGCGGTTATCAGAGCCGGTTCAGGTAATCCGTATTCACGTCAGTCCAATACGACTGCAGCGGTTTTGGGTGGATCCACTCCATTCCTCGCTGGGTCTGTGAACGGTTCCAACAAACCTTGGCAGTTCAGGATAGACATGCGTGTTGATAAGGACATAACTATCAACTGGACAAAAGGCAAAGTAGGTAAGAAGGCAAAAAGTTCTAATCTCAACGTGTATGTTGACTTCCAGAACCTGCTCAACACCAAGAACATACTTTCGGTTTATCGTAAGACCGGTAACCCAGAGGATGACGGATACTTGGCAGCAGCTGAGTTCCAGTCTTCCATAGCAGCTCAAACCAACGAACAATCATTCCGTGACCTGTACGCAGTGGCAGTCAATAATCCAGGCAATTATTCGCTTCCGCGAAGAGTGCGTTTAGGATTCATATTAAACTTCTGATTCGGATAAAAAAATTATGGTCATGTTAACACAAGTAAGAATTTTATTGGCAGCGGTACTGGTCGTGGGATCGACCAGCATGACGTTTGCTGAAAAGACAAAGGGACTGGAGAATTCCAGTAACAAGACCTCCGGTTCGGAGGGAGTTGCCGCTGAATGTGCGCCACCTGCATCATCAATAACACTGGACCTGAATAACGTCAAGTGTATGATACACACAGGAGGAGACATGTGGTGGGACCTTATTGGTAATGCCCGCTACGAGGTTCCCAAAGGCGGAGGCGTTCACTCACTTTACGCAGGTTCACTTTGGATGGGTGGAGTTGACGTAAACGGTCAGTTGAAAGTGGCCGCCATGCGTTTCCGTCAGGACGGATTCGATTTTTGGCCAGGCCCGCTGAACACGCTAACTGCCGATGTGGATCCAGCGACATGTGCCAAATACGATAAGTTCTTCCAGATCACCAGATCTGAGGTTGATGCATTTGTCGCATGGTATCTGTGTACCAATGACCCGAATTGCGATGCTACTGATTATGCAGGGTACATCATTCCGCAATCTATCCTTGATTGGCCAGCACATGGAGATCTCAGCTTGGGGCAGGATTACAACTTGGCACCATATTACGATGCCGATGGAAGCGGTAATTACAACCCGGAAGATGGAGGTGACTATCCGTACTACGATCTGAATCCGACCAATTTCAACTGTCTTATCGACCCGCAAGTGAAGCTATTCGGTGATGAAACGCTTTGGTGGGTGTTCAATGATAAGGGTAACATTCATACCGAGACAGGTGCAAATCCTATCGGCATGGAGATCCGAGGTCAGGCGTTTGCTTTTGCAACAAATGATGAGATCAATGACATGACCTTTTACAACTATGAGCTGATCAACCGCGGTTCTTTTACGTTGACCAATACCTATTTTGCGCAGTGGGTGGATCCTGACCTTGGCTTCGCTCAGGATGATTATGTGGGATGCGATGTGCAGCGTGGTCTTGGCTACTGTTACAATGGTTATGCCGTTGATGGTACCGGTGGCCCACAGCAGTACGGTGCTAACCCACCTGCGGTTGGTGTGGATTTCTTTCAAGGACCTTATCAGGACCGTGATGGTTTGGATAACCCGCTGTACAACAATTGCGAAGTGAATCAGGCCATCAGTGAAGGCGGAATCGTTTATGGCGGAATTGGTGTAGGTTATGGCGATGGTTATGTAGATAACGAACGCTATGGTATGAGACGGTTTATCTACCATAATAATTCAGGACAGGGCAACCCGGCTCAGCAAGATCCACGGACTGCTGCTGACCATTATAATTACATGCGTGGTATCTGGAAAGACGGAGCTCCGATGTGTTATGGAATGACTGGTCACCCCTCCGGTGGTTGTGATGTAGGGGTATTGGCAGGTTATATGTTCCCTGGCGATTCAGATCCATGTGGTTGGGGAACCGGAGGTGCGCCTCAACCTATTTGGACCGAGCAGACCGCAGGCAATGTTCCCTATGACAGACGTTTTATGCAATCGGCAGGTCCGTTTACTTTGGAACCTGGTGCCTCAAATAATATTACCGTAGGCGTTGTTTGGGCACGTGCCTCCAATGCAAGCGACCCCTTCCAATCGGTAGAAAAGTTACGTGTAGTAGACGATAAGGCACAGTCGCTTTTTGACAACTGTTTTGTGCTTATAGATGGTCCTGATGCACCTGAGTTAGGAATTGTAGAGCTTGACCGTGAATTGGTGCTTACCCTCACTAATCCTGCAGCTTCCAATAATGCCAACGAGGACTATGCCCAGGTCGATCCGTTCATTCCACCAGTTTGGGCGGATTCGGGATTGAACGTTTACCACTTCGAAGGATATCAGATCTTCCAATTGAAGGATGCAAGCGTTTCCTCTTCTGAGTTGACAAATCCAGATGTTGCGAGGTTGGTCGCACAATGCGATATTGAAAACTACGAGTCACAATTGAATGGTGCGCCAATTGCGCAGCTGGTGAATTTCACATTCTCAGATGAGCTGAATGCAAGTATTCCTGTTGAAATGGTGAATGGGGCAAATGCAGGGATTCAACATTCGTTTAATATCACACAAGACCAGTTTGCAACGGGAGACCGTCAGCTGATCAATCACAAGAAGTACTACTACATGGCCGTGGCTTATTCTTACAATAACTATAAGCCTTACGATCAGAACAATCCGCTTCAGATCGATGGACAGAAAAAACCATACTTGGCGGGTAGAAAGAATGCGTATGGTAGTGCCATTGAGGCTGCAGTTGGTATTCCACACAAGACAGAGCCAGAGGAAAATGGTATGGTACTTTCTGCACAGTATGGCGATGGACCAAGGCTAACCCGTGTCGAAGGACAAGGAAATGGAGGACGAGACGTGTCTCTCATTAGAGAAAGCGTACTTGACATTGTCGAGAGTTCTGAAGGTCGAGTTCAGCAGATAACCTATGAGTCCGGACAGGGGCCGGTTGACATCAAGGTCATCGATCCGAAGAATCTGCCTAATGCAGACTTTGTGTTCAAGATGCTTGATACGACCGGAACAGATGACTTGTCGGATGCTTATTGGTCTTTGGAATGTGTAGGAGATGATTGTCCGCAAATTGGAAATTCGACCATTGTCTATGCGGACAAACCTGTCGGCATGTCCAATGGAAATGAGCAATTGATTCCAGAATGGGGACTTTCTGTGTTCCTTGAGCAGAGTATCGATCCCGGAAATGAAGATGCAGGAAATGGACTGATTGCCGGTAGAATATCTTATTCGGGAACCAATTTCTGGCTCACAGGAATTTCGGATGTGGATGGAACAAGCCCGCTGAACTGGATTCGAAGCGGAAGTGTTTCTGGAACCGATTACCTGGGAGACAAGAATCAGGTATATGAGAAAGTCCTCAACGGTACTTGGGCACCTTGGAAATTGGCCAGTCACGCTGATAGTGTCATGTCGCCAACTTGGAGCAAATTCAAGTCGTTGAACAAGTTGGAGAACTTGGCAAGTGTTGATATAGAGATCACGTCAGATAAATCTAAGTGGACGCGCTGCCCGGTATTGGAGATCGGAGACGACTTTGTTCCGACAATTGGTGATGCCAAGCGTTTCAATCTGCGTATGAGCCCATCGGTAGACAAGGATGGAAAACCTGATGGTTCGGGCACCAAGGGTATGGGATGGTTCCCAGGATTTGCGATCAATGTGGAAACTGGAGAACGCTTGAACATGGCCTTCAGTGAAGACTCATGGCTTCAGCAGAACAATGGGGCAGACATGCTTTGGAATCCAACAGATCAATTGTTCGATGGGAACTTCGATCCCGATCTGGCCAATCCGTTCGTGAATCCGATCTTCGGTGGAGGACATTACATCTATGTTTTCGGACATAATGGAGACAGCCCTACTGATGATGTCCCGGCATACGATGAAGGAGCATACATTTTCGGAAAACTGTCCGAGAATGACTACAATCCTGGCGACCCAGCAAAACGAAGGGTGTTCAAAGATGCCATGTGGGTTGGCATGCCGCTGTTGGCTCAGAATTCAACATTGTTTGAGAATGTGGTGAACATAGAGATAAGGGTTACGAAGCCTTATCGTCAGAATTTCTCTCCCGGGTGGTCTGTGGCGCAACCAGAGAATGACAATTTGCCGATGTATACATTCTCCACCGCAGATTTTGCTACGGTTGTGGACGATAACCCAACTGCGAAAAGTGCGCTGGATCTTATTCGTGCAGTTCCGAACCCGTATTATGCTCACTCAGATTACGAGCAGTCACAATTGCAGAACATTGTCAAGATCGTGAATCTGCCTAAAACGTGTACGGTAAGCATTTATACGGTAAACGGAATACTTGTGCGTCAGTTCAAGAAAGATTCTCCTATCACTTCGCTTGATTGGGACTTGAACAACCATAAGCGTATTCCAGTTGCGAGCGGTGTCTACCTGATTCACATCGATGCCCCTGGCATAGGCGAGAAGGTTATCCGTTGGTTCGGTTCTATCAGACAATTGGACCTCAACGCATTCTAAAAATTGTCATTGATCCTATTGAAGAAAAGAGATATGAGAAGAGTTT
Organism: Flavobacteriales bacterium; assembly: GCA_016124845.1. Taxonomy (NCBI): domain Bacteria; kingdom Pseudomonadati; phylum Bacteroidota; class Flavobacteriia; order Flavobacteriales; species Flavobacteriales bacterium. The sequence continues at coordinate 107,869 of WGMW01000008.1, read as the reverse complement.
TAAGACCAAGTTTCATCGCCCTGCTTTCAGGATTGGTTTCCTTGCATGTTTTTGCAGGGAATGCTGACCGTGCTGGTCAGGCAGGTGCGACCGAGCTGCTTATAAACCCTTGGGCGAGGAGTTCAGGTTTCGCGAGTGCAAACACCGCTGCTGTTAGAGGGCTGGAAGCACAATACCTTAACGTGGCAGGTATGGCGTTTACCACCAAGACGGAGGTGCTTTTCAGCAATACCCAATGGTTGGTCGGTTCCGGAACGATGATCAATGCGTTCGGTCTTTCTCAAAAGGTCGGAGACGCTGGCGTGCTTGGTATCGGGATCATGAACATGAGCTTTGGTCAGATCGATATCACAACCACCGATCTTCCTGATGGTGGTGCCGGTACCTTTTCTCCCAACTATTTGAACATCGGTGTTTCGTATGCCAAGAACTTCTCAAATAGTATCAATGGAGGTATTACTGTTCGAATCATCAACGAGAACATCGCAAACCTTCATGCATCAGGTGTTGCCTTTGATGCAGGTGTTTCTTACACCACAACCCTTGGTAATCGCGACAAGGAAAAGAACAAAGACAATCTTCAGTTCGGTATCTCACTCAAGAATGTTGGTCCGCCAATGAAGTATAGCGGTGATGGACATTCGCTTCGTGGGAGTCTTCCAGGAAGCGATAATACGATGACGCTGGAATATCGTGCTGCAAAGTATGAGATGCCATCTTCGTTGAACATTGGCGTTACCTATCATTGGAGAGATAGCAAGTTGATGAACCGAGTGACGGGCGCTGCCAATTTTACTTCGAACAGCTTTTCTAAAGACCAAGTAAGTGTTGGTCTGGAGTATTCATTTAAGGAGATTTTCATGCTCCGTGGCGGGTATGTAGCGCAGTTCGGTCGTGGAGGAAAGGATATTGCAGCCTCTGCTTTGGTCGGCCCAACAGCTGGTGCAACGGTAGAGGTTGGTATTGGAAAGAAAGGAACGGAAAAGAAAACCAAACTCGGTATCGATTATTCATACCGCCTTACCAATCCATTCTCTGGTGTTCATTCCATTGGCATCAGACTCGCACTCTAAGTAAAATTTCATACCTTCGAACAAAGGATCCCGAAGCATTCGGGATTCTTTTGTTTTATATACAGCTATTAAAAACGCGGTCATGAGTACATATTTGACACAAGAGGGGCTTGACAAATTGAAAAAGGAGCTGGATCACCTGAAAAGAGTGGAGCGTCCAGCCATTTCGCAACAGATAGCCGAAGCACGGGATAAAGGTGACCTATCGGAGAATGCAGAATATGATGCAGCCAAGGAAGCACAGGGACTTTTGGAATTGAAGATCTCCAAGATGGAAGCGACATTAGGTGACGCGGTTGTCATTGATGAATCGAAATTGGATACGGATAAGGTTCTGATACTGAGCAAAGTAAAACTGAAGAACGTGGCCAACGGAATGGAATTGGAATACACGATCGTACCAGAGAATGAGGCCGATCTGAAGGCCAAGAAGATCTCGGTCGAATCGCCAATCGGTAAAGGGCTGTTGGGCAAGAAGAAGGATGAAGTGGCTGAGATTCAGATTCCAAACGGAATGGTAAAATTCGAGATTCTGGAGATCAGTAGATAATGGACAGCATCTTCACGCGCATCATCAATGGTGAGATTCCCTGCTACAAAGTGGCCGAATCGGAAACCTGCTTTGCGTTTCTCGATATCAATCCGCTTGCAAAAGGACACACGTTGGTTGTTCCGAAAAAGGAAGTGGATTACCTGTTTGATGTAGAAGATGAACTCTATTTGGAGTTGATGGCATTTGCGAAGAAAGTTGCATTGGCCATTGAGTCTGTTGTTCCGTGCGAACGAATGGGAGTGACCGTCATAGGTCTCGAAGTTCCGCATGCGCACGTGCATCTCATTCCCATCAACGCCTTGAATGACATGAATTTCGCGAAGCCGAAACTTCAACTGTCGCAAGAGGAATTCTCAGAATTGGCCTCCAAGATCGCAGCAGCCATTAACTAACCCTTTCTCTCTGGGTTTTCCTTCAGAAAGGCCGCCCAACCCGAATAACTTTTTGAACTGGAAGAACGCCCTTTCGAATTGAAATGGTGGCAGATTGCTGCTGCCAGCCCGTCCGTAGCATCCAGTGGAAAGTCGTCCATTTTGGTGTTGAGCAGGGTCTGAAGCATGCCGCTTACCTGCTCCTTGCTGGCATTTCCGTTGCCCGTTATCGATTGCTTTATCTTTCGTGGAGAATACTCAGAAATGGGAATGTTGAGTGACAATGCTGCAGCGATAGCAACTCCTTGCGCCCGCCCAAGTTTCAGCATCGACTGAACATTCTTTCCGAAGAATGGAGCTTCGATGGCCATTTCGTCTGGTTTGTATTCTCGGATGATCTCCACCGTTCGGTCAAAGATTTTTTTCAAGCGGGTCGGATGATCTTGGAACTTGTCGAGTTTGATGACGCCCATGCTCAGCACTTTCATTTCATTGCCCTGAATATGAACGAGACCATAGCCCATCACGACTGTTCCAGGGTCGATTCCCAATATGACCTTATCCGTTTTCATGCTTTTCGCGTCAGCTCCGAAAGAATGATGGACGTGGCCACAGCCGCATTTAATGATTCCACGCGCTGATGATCTTCCCTATTCGGAATCGTGATCAGTTGGTTGCACTTTTCCATGAGCTCTTTTCGGATTCCGTGTGATTCACTTCCTATGAGAAGCGCAGTTTTGTCCATTTTCCCAACCTCGTAAATGGAATTTCCATTCATGGCCGCTCCGAGAATCTCAAATCCGTTCTGTTGGGCTTCGGTCATCGCATGTTCAAGATCGGTGTAGACAACTTCAACGTGAAAGAGTGCACCCATCGTACTCTGTACGACTTTTCGGTCCCAGACATCCGCGCAATCTTCCGAACAAACAATGGTGTTTACACCGAACCACCGCGCGGTGCGAATGGTGGTTCCCAAGTTTCCAGGGTCGCGAATACTGTCCAACATCACCATCAATGGTTGCTCCCAGTTCATTGGTTTTGAAGGTGGAATTTCGGCCACAGCCAAAACCTTGTTCGGAGACTTCAATCCAGAAATGCGTTCCAGTTCCTTTGCAGAAATGGAAATGACGTGGTGGTCATTCTCCGAATAAACATCAGGTTCAGTCGTATAGATCGCGTCAACTTCAAATTCGGAAGCCAGCAGTTCGGCAACGGTTTTCACGCCCTCAACCACAAATCGGTTGGTCTCTTTCCTGAATTTTTTCTGCTGTAAAGCCCGAATTTGCTTGATTTCAGATGCAGAGAGTGCCAAGGGCTGGTGTGATGTTTGCGGTTCGTAAAGAAGCTATCCTAACTTTGCCTAAAGGTCAGAAATTCAAAATAATATTGACCATCAAGAGCCAATTACAGTATTTATTTCTGGCCATCGCTGTCATGGCAGCCTCCTGTTCGCCTACCCGAAAGTTGGCCGATGGCGAGTATCTCTTGGTGAAGAATGTCATTCACAACGACAGTAAGTCCGTGGATAAAAGCGATCTGGAAGGGTTTCTGCGCCAGAAGCCTAACAGAAAGATCTTCCGTTTTTACCGCTTCCACTTGCAGGTTTACAACCTCGTGAATCAGAAGAAGTTGAATGAACGCGTGGCCATCCTCGAAGAGAAGAACGAAAAGCGGAACGAGAGGCGCAGGAAAAAGGGAAAGGAACCGAAAGACAGACGCAGGTCTTTTTGGGAATGGCTGGAAGAAGTAGGCGAGGAGCCTGTGATCTATGACCATCTTTCGGTTGTGAAATCTTCCGAGCAGTTGGAGATCTTTCTTCGTGGAAAAGGTCATTTCCGAGCGCAGGTAACGGACACGACCATCTTCAACGATAAGCGGAAAATGGCCAAAGTGTATTACACGATCAAAAGTGGCCCAGTTTACAAGCTGCGCGACATCAAATACAACATCACGGATCCAAGATTGGCGCGACTTTCCCGTCCGACCCGTGGCCGCGAACGCGTGCTACGTTCGGGAATGACCTATGATGTGGACAAGTTTCAGGAAGAGCGGGATCGGATTGAGCGGAATCTCAAGAGCAACGGTTACTACGCGTTCTCGGATGAATACGTGCGTTTCAGGGTCGATTCTGCCGTAGGCGATCATCAGGTGGATGTGGAGTTGGATATTGCCGATCCGGTGGTTTCAGACACAACGAGGGAGAAGACGAAAGGACACCATACGTACACCATCCGCGATATTTATGTGAATACGGATTTTGATCAGAAACTTTCGCGCAGCATCGATTATGACACGCTCATTTACAATGGTGTGCATTTCATTTACAGGGGAAAATTCAAGCATCGCCCCGAAATGCTGTTGGACAAGATCTTCTTTAAAACAGGTGACCTGTATCGCGTGAAGCGGGGAGAACTGACCTACAGCTATCTTTCAAGTCTGCGTGCCTTCAAATTCATCAATATTCTCTACACCGATGATATTGAGGATGATGGCAGCCATGTGCTGGACGTTCATATTAATCTGACGCCAAGCTTGCGACAGGGTTATTCCATCTCGTTGCAAGGAACCAACACGGAAGGAAATCTCGGTGTTTCTGGTTCATTTATTTACAGTAACAAGAATGTGTTCCGTGGAGCGGAGATCCTGCAGTTCAAACTATCGGGAGGTTTGGAAACGCAGGTGGTGGGAAGTAATATCCAGACCAACAACATCAATCGTGTGCTTCCTTTCAACACCATCGAGGTGAAACCTGAGATCAGCCTTATTTTTCCAAAGATGCTGGTGCCGTTCAAGCCCACGCGTATTATCCGATATGGCGATCCAAAATCGCTGATTTCCGTAGGTTACAACTTCCAGCAGCGACCTGACTACACCCGTTCCATCTTCAACGCCAAGTTCGGTTACCAATGGCGGCAGAATCAGTTCGCCAATCACACATTGAACCCCATTGAGGTCAACTTTGTGAAGATCTCGAATGAGGCGGACGCATTCGTCACACGATTGCATAGCCTCAAGGATAAGCTGCTGCTCAATACGTTCAGTTCTCACCTTACCACAACCACCAATTACACGTATACGTTCTCCAATCAGCAGGTGAACAAGAAGGGCAACTTCAGCTATTTCAGACTGAAACTGGAGAGTTCGGGAAACATATTGCGAGGTGCATTTGCGGCCGTTCAGGCAAAAACCGACACGAATAACAGCTACCGAATTTTCAACGTGCCGTTTGCGCAGTATCTCAAGTATGAGGTCGATTACCGTAAATATTGGCAGGTGAGCAATTTCAGTCAGATGGTTTTCAGGGTCGATCAAGGGTTGGGACTTCCATTACAGAACCTCGGAGCGTTACCTTTTGAAAGCGCCTTCTTTGGTGGTGGTGCCAACGGCATCCGTGCTTGGTCTGCCCGTTCGCTCGGTCCAGGTGCGCTACCCGATTCGTTGAACCTTCAGGATCAGTTCGGAGACATCAAGCTCGAATTGAACTTGGAATATCGTTTTGATATTTACCGTTGGTTCAAAGGTGCTCTCTTTGCCGATGCGGGCAACGTTTGGCTCATCAAGAAGGACGAGGACCGTCCTGGCGGTCTCTTTCAATTCAAGGATTTTTACAAGGAATTGGCGCTTGGCGCGGGTGTCGGTCTGCGCTTGGACTTCAGCTTCTTCATCATCCGTTTGGATGCGGCCACCCCGTTCCATGATCCTGGCCGCCCTGTGAACGACCGTTGGGCCATCAAGTACTTCAAATGGTCGGATGTGAACCTGAATCTGGGTATCGGTTATCCGTTCTGATGGCATCCGTTCGTGGGCTATAGAAATTCTTAAATTCGCACGCTCAAAAAAAGAATCATACCATGGCTTACGATAAGATTGTTGACCTGTTAGGAGATAAGGCGGACAGCCTGCTGAACCACAAAAGCACAACGATTCCTGCCGAAATGCTCACCAAACCAAGTGGCGATTTCGTAGGACGCGTTTTCGGTGATACCAACAGAAGCAATCAGGTGTTGGGAAGCATGCAGTCCATTTACGGCCACGGCCGTTTGGGCGGAACAGGATATGTTTCCATTCTTCCTGTAGATCAGGGAATAGAGCATTCCGCTGCTGCGAGTTTCGCGCCAAATCCGATCTATTTCGATCCAGAGAATATTGTGAAGTTGGCCATTGAAGGAGGTTGCAACGCGGTTGCTTCAACCTATGGTGTTCTGGCTGCTTGCTCAAGAAAGTATGCGCACCAGATCCCGTTCATTGTAAAGATCAACCACAATGAGTTGATGACCTATCCGAACACGTTCGATCAGATCATGTTTGGGACCATTGAAAGTGCTTGGAACATGGGCGCGAAAGCCGTTGGTGCTACCATCTATTTCGGCTCAGAGGAAAGTGACCGTCAGATTCAGGAAGTGGCGAAGGCTTTTGAATATGCCCATGAGTTGGGAATGGCCACGGTGCTTTGGTGCTACCTGCGTAATCCTGCATTTAAGAAAGATGGTGTGGATTACCATACTGCTGCAGATCTTACTGGTCAGGCAAACCACATTGGTGTGACCATTCAGGCCGACATCATCAAGCAAAAGCTACCTACAAACAACGGTGGTTTCAACGCCATCGGTTTCGGTAAAACACATCCAAAGGTTTACTCTGAATTGAGTTCGGATCATCCGATCGATCTTTGTCGTTATCAGGCAGCCAACTGCTACATGGGCAAAGTTGGATTGATCAATTCTGGTGGTGCATCTTCTGGTGCAACAGACCTTGCTGAGGCGGTTGAAACGGCCGTTATCAACAAACGTGCTGGCGGCCATGGATTGATCTCTGGTCGTAAAGCGTTCCAAAAACCGATGACTGAGGGTGTTGAATTGCTGAACACCATTCAGGATGTTTACTTGGATGATAAGATCACACTTGCCTGATCGCTCTTTTCGCGCTACGCGATAATTCTCGTAGCTTCGTTCAATCTCTAAATCCATCCTCCCGTAGCATGAGCTGGTTCAAGCGCATAAAAGAGGGCATAACCACTTCTACCAAGAACAAGAAGGAGACTCCTGAAGGACTTTGGGTGAAGTGTCCTGGGAAGGCCTGTGGTGCCATTATTTCGGCCAGCGATAACGAGGAGAATCTTTGGGTTTGCAGCAATTGCGGGCATCATCAGCGTATCGGTTCCCGCGAGTATTTCCATCTCCTGTTTGATGATGGGCGGTTTGAGATTTTCAACGAACAGTTGAAATCGGCCGACCCGTTGGGGTTTGTGGACAGCAAGCCGTACACCACCCGCTTGGAGGAGACCACGGAAAAGACAGGATTGAACGATGCCATCAGAACAGCTATTGGATTGATGGAAGGCGAGAAGATCATCATTGCCTGTATGGATTTCAATTTCATTGGCGGATCGATGGGTTCGGTTGTGGGAGAGAAGATCGCTCGCGCAGTTGACCGCTGCATTGAGGAAAAAGCTCCGCTGTTGATCATTTCCAAATCGGGCGGTGCACGGATGATGGAAGCTGCGTTGAGTTTGATGCAGTTGGCAAAAACCTCTGCGAAACTGGCGCAATTGGCAGATGCCAAATTGCCTTACATTTCGTTAATGACGGATCCGACCACTGGAGGTGTTACTGCTTCTTATGCCATGCTTGGCGATCTGAACGTGGCCGAACCTGGTGCATTGATCGGTTTTGCGGGGCCACGCGTGATCAAGGAAACTATTGGAAAGGAATTGCCTGAAGGGTTTCAGACATCTGAATTCCTATTGGAGCACGGGTTCTTGGATATGATCATTGAGCGCAAAGATTTGAAGGAGAAACTGGTGCATGTGCTTCAGTTGCTTCGGGATTGAGGCTGCGCCCAGCGTTAGGGATGGAAGCGGCATCCTTTTTTGTCCGCAGGTAAAAAAGATATAGCGTACAGCCCGACCGCGCACATGATCGCGAAGCGTTATGTGCGGGGGAACGCCCCAAAAATCGACACTAAAAAACTTGCATTGGGGCTGATTGTGGAAACAAAACCATTTTCTATCTTTGCGCCTCGAATTTTGTACGACCATAATCAGAAGCGATGTATTTGACATCAGAAGTTAAGAAGGATATTTTCAAAAAGCACGGTGGTGCTGATACCAATACAGGTAGCACAGAAGGGCAGATCGCGTTGTTCACGCACCGCATCAATCACCTTACAGATCACCTGAAAAACAACCGTAAGGATTTCGGAACACAGAAGGCTTTGCTTGACCTTGTAGGTAAAAGACGTAAGCTGCTTGACTACTTGAAGAACAAGGATATTGAGAAATATCGTGCGCTGATCAAGGAGTTGAACATCAGAAAATAATCGTATTGAAAACGATAGAATATGTGAAAAGGCAATCTCGAATTGCCTTTTCGCGTATTTGGAGGTTTGGTTCTGAAACCAACACAAGATGTAAGTAAACAAGAGAGAAAAGAAGAATAAAAACAGAAGTAAAAAGAGGAAAAGATGATTCCAGAAGCAATTAAACAAACAGTAGATGTAGGTAATGGCGTAACCATTACCCTTGAAACCGGAAAGTTGGCCAAGCAGGCCGATGGTTCGGTAATTGTCCGTGCAGGAAACTGCATGTTGATGGCCACAGTTGTATCGGCCACAGAAGCAAGAGAAGGAACAGATTTCCTACCGCTATCGGTAGATTATCTTGAGAAATATTACGCTGCGGGAAAATTCCCAGGCGGATTCTTTAAAAGAGAGGCACGTCCATCGAACTCAGAGATCTTGGTAAGCCGTTTGGTTGACCGCGCTTTGCGTCCGATGTTCCCATCGGATTACCATTCAGAAACACAGATGATCATTCAATTGATCTCGCACGATGAGAACATCATGCCTGATGCATTGGCTGGTTTTGCTGCAAGTGCTGCATTGGCCGTTTCTGACATTCCATTCGGAGGTCCGATCTCGGAAGTACGCGTTGCGTTGATCAACGGACAGTATGTGGTAAATCCATCAAAATCGCAGCTTGCTGGTGCCGATATGGATATGATCATTGCAGGTACTGCAACAGACATCAACATGGTTGAGGGCGAAATGAACGAATGCTCAGAAGAGCAGATGTTGGAAGCCATCAAGGTTGGTCATGAGGCCATCAAGAAGCAGATCCAAGCACAGCTTGACCTTGCTGCTAAAGTTGAGAAGTCGAAGGTGAAGCGTGAGTACAATCACGAGACCAACGATGCGGATTTCAAGCAGAAGGTTTACGATTTCTGCTACCCATTGATCTACGAAATGGCGAAGTCTGGTTCTGCCAAGCAGGAGCGTTCGGCTGCGTTGAGCGAGATCAAAGAGAAATTCGTTGAGACACTTTCTGACGAAGAGAAGGAAACACTTCTTCCATTGTTGGGAGGTTACTTTAAGTACGCGCAGAAGCGTGCCGTTCGCGATTGCGTATTGAACGAAAGAGTTCGTTTGGATGGAAGAAAGACAACCGATATCCGCCCAATTTGGACAGAGATCGATTACTTGCCATCAACTCACGGTTCTTCCATATTCACACGGGGCGAAACGCAGTCATTGACAACCGTTACCCTTGGTGGTAAATTGGATGAACAGCGTGTGGATAGTGTAACGCACGAAGGTTTCGATAACTTCTATCTACACTACAACTTCCCTCCATTCTCAACGGGTGAGGCTCGTTTCCTTAGAGGAGTTGGACGTAGAGAGATCGGTCACGGAAACTTGGCAGAGCGCGCATTGAAAAAGGCCATGCCATCTGATTTCCCTTACACCACAAGAGTTGTTTCGGAGATTCTTGAATCGAACGGTTCGTCTTCCATGGCAACTGTTTGCGCTGGTTCGTTGGCGTTGATGGATGCTGGTGTTCCGATCAAGAGCGGTGTTTCGGGTATCGCCATGGGATTGATCTATGACGAAGGCAAATACGCCATCCTTTCAGACATTCTCGGAGATGAGGATTTCTTAGGAGATATGGACTTCAAAGTAGCTGGTACCAAAGACGGGATCACGGCTGTTCAGATGGACATGAAAGTGGATGGACTTCCTTATGAAGTGCTTGCCGAGGCATTGCACCAAGCGAAAGATGGTCGTGCGCACATCTTGAACGAGATGAACAAGACCATCGCAGCGGCTAAGCCAGAAATGAAAGATCATGCGCCACGTATCGTTTCCATGGTCATTCCTAAGGATATGATCGGTGCGGTGATCGGACCTGGAGGTAAGATCATCCAAGAGATGCAGGAGGTTACTGGCGCCACGATCAATATCGAAGAGATCGATGGCAAAGGACACATCCAGATCATGGCGGACAATAAGCAATCGATCGATGCTGCTGTGGGACGTATCAAAGCCATCACAGCTGTTCCAGAAGTAGGCGAGGTTTATCACGGAAAAGTGAAGAACATTCAACCATTTGGAGCATTCATTGAGATCATGCCAGGGAAAGACGGATTGCTTCACATCTCAGAAATTGAGTGGAAGCGTTTGGAAAAAGTGGAAGATGCGCTGAAAGAAGGCGACATGGTTGACGTGAAGTTGATCGCGATCGATGAGAAGACAGGCAAACTGAAACTATCTCGAAAGGTGTTGCTTCCGAAGCCTGAGCGAAAGGAAGAACCAAGCAAAAACTAACCTGAAAGCCCCGCAATTGCGGGGCTTTTTTGTTTTACTTCGCAATCAAACACATCGAAATGCCCATTGTAGCACCATCGCTTTTAGCAGCAGATTTTACCCGATTGGGTGAAGAGATTGAAATGATAAACCGCAGCGAGGCCGATTGGCTTCATGTGGACGTGATGGATGGCGTTTTCGTTCCGAATATTTCCTTCGGTGAGCCCGTGATGAAGCCGCTGAAGAAGATCTGCAAGAAGCCGTTCGATGTGCATTTGATGATCGTTGATCCAGACCGTTACCTGCAGTATTTCAAGGATCTGGGAGCGGATGTATTGACAGTTCATTATGAAGCGTGCACGCACCTTCACAGAACCATCGGAGCCATTAAGGAATTGGGCATGAAAGCGGCTGTTTCGCTCAATCCGCACACATCCATCAATTCGTTGGAAAACGTTCTGCCAGAGTTGGATATGGTGCTCATCATGTCTGTAAATCCGGGTTTTGGCGGACAGAAGTTCATTGAGCATACGTATGCCAAGGTTGGCAAGCTGCGCGAAATGGCCAATGAGTTGAATCCTGACCTTATTATTGAAGTTGATGGCGGTGTGAATTTGGAGAACGCTCCGAAGCTTGTTGCCGCTGGAGCCAATGCGTTGGTTGCAGGTAGTTCGGTTTTCAAGGCTGAAAACCCAGAAGCGGTTATTGCTGGGTTGAAGAATTCGTAATCGTCACCCTGAATTTATTTCAGGGTCTTGTAAGATGCTGAAACAAGTTCAGCATGACATCACGACTTGCCATCAACGTAATCCTGCAAATAGCTGAACCGTTCAGTCAGTTTTCCGTCTCGTGCAATTGTGGCGCGTTCAAGGATTTTCTCAGGGTCATTGCCGAAAAACAACGGAACAACCTTATCAATAAGATCCTGACCAAAACCTGAGGATGCATCCTTTGGAACCTCACACGGAAGGTTGTCAACAGCCATAATGGTAATGCTGTCATCAGCGTAAGGTTTTGCTTCTTCTCCCGAAAATCGGTTGTAGCCGTACACGGGATCTTCGATTGTGGAGGCGCGAAGCGTAGTTGGAACAGAACCCTTGATGTCGCAAGTAATATCAGCTATAACACGGGTTTTGAAATCATCTTGCTTCACATCCTCTTCAGTGAAGAAATGCGCACTCTTGTTGTCCCAAAAATGTGCTGAAATAAAGATGTCAGCCACCTTCAAAAATTTGATGAACGTGTTTTCCCAAACCGTGCTGTCTTTCACGAATTCCGCAAAATCCACAGGTGGTTTTCCATCCTTTTCGTGGTAATCCAGAATGTCGGCATTGCAGTAAACAGGTTCGTTGAATTCCTCATTCAGAAATTCAGAAATGGAAACTTCGCGAATGTTGGCTTGTGCCATGGTTTCCTTGGCACCGTTGGCCACTTTTCCGCCACCTGAAATGATGATCTTGGCATTTCCGAGTTGAACGTTCTGTAATTCGCGCCCCATTTCCTTCATGTCCTCGCACTGGTAAGCGGGTTTCATGTCAAAAGTTGCGTTCCGTTTTCCGTAAGCGATGAGTGCATTGTAAGCACCAACTATTCCCGCATAGCGGCCAAAACCAAGCACGCGAACACCGTTGGAGTAGGTGAGAGTTTCGTAATCGATAAGACGGACCCTCCTTTTCAAGATTTCCTGTAGAAGCGTTCGGTTGTAAGGTTGTTTCTTGATCGTATGGGAGAAGAACAGCATGGTCTTTCCTTCAGCCAGTATGTCGTACGGAACTTCCTTCACCCCAAAAATGACATCGCAATCGCTGACATCATCAACCAAGGTTGCTCCCGCTTCTTGGTACAGTTCATCGGAAAAGCAACGGATGGGACTCCTTTGAACAAAGACCTGTAGGGGCGTATGGCCATACGCTTCTACCAATTGCTCGCAATGCGAGGGAATGAATGGTGTGCGTTTGTCTGGTGGCGTTTTGCCTTCTCTGATGATGCCGAATTTCATGCTGCGAAAATAGTGACCAGTGATAAGTGACCAGCGAAAAGTCACTACATATTGCCAGAGGTAAGATGAAGCCTACCTGACAATATTTCAGTTATAGCATTGAGGTATGGAATGTGTAGGGATGGGAATGGCTACTTTTGTGGTCCGTTCTTTATTTCTGGGGCCGACAGGTTTTGACAGCAGCAAGGTCGGTGAGGTAAGCATGTCGGGTGTTGGGAAGACCATCCGTGAACAATCTTTCTAAACAATAATAGGCGAATCTAACTTCGCGCTCGCTGCCTAATTTAGAATTACGCAGTAGCTGTCTCGGTTGCAACAGTGTCCTACAGTGCAACTTATGAGGCATCATCAGGTAGGAATAAGCCAAGGGTTTTCTCGGCCCACGGACGAAAACCTTAGAGGATAAGGGCCGTTTCGGTTGTCTCTTGCCAGAGCGGCCCCGACAATTAAGTTGAGAATAAACATGTAGAAGGCCCACAGGTCTGTTGTTTGGACGAGGGTTCGAATCCCTCCGGCTCCACTGAACGGAGGGGTGAGAAGTTTACACTGAGCAAGGTCGAAGTGAATCCCTCCGGCTCCACGAACAAATTGCCTGACCACACAGGTCGGGCTTTTTTGTTTCTTGCGTTTGATGAAACAGTTCCTCCCAACCTTATGGTTATTTACATGCAGTTGGTATTCGGGCTTCGCACAGAACAATGGGTCCGTTTCGTGGAAATCGACAACGGTTTACCAGATCTATCCGCGTTCATTCTATGATACCGATGGAGATGGTTTGGGCGATCTGAAAGGCATCATGCAGAAACTGGATCATGTAAAGGATCTTGGTTTCGAAACCATCTGGATCTCGCCTTTCTTCAAAAGTCCACAACGGGATTTTGGCTACGACATCAGCGATTATAGGAGTATTGCGCCTGAGTATGGCGACATGGAAACGTGTCTCAAATTGATTGATGAGATTCATGCACGAGATATGAAGGTCGTGTTCGATCTGGTGATGAATCACACCTCTGAGGAGCATGATTGGTTCAAGGAATCGGCTTCAAGCAAGGACAATCCGAAAGCGGATTGGTACGTGTGGAAGGATGGAAGAGGAAAGGATGGTCGTAAACCACCGAACAACTGGAAAGCCACCATTGGCGGCAGCGGTTGGCATTGGCACGAAGGGAGAAAGCAGTTCTATTGGGCTTCGTTTTTGGAATTCCAACCCGATCTGAATTACAGTAACCTCGAAGTGAAAAATGCGATGCTGGATGTAGCGCGCTTCTGGCTTTCGAAAGGTGTTGACGGTTTTCGACTGGATATTTTCAACTCCATTTATGAAGACACTTCATTTACGAAAAACCCTGCGAGTTTGAAGATTGTTCCGTCCGAAGAATCGCCTGATGGGTTCTTTCAGAAGATGAAGTATAATGTGAACCAAGAGGGAAGTTTCCGTTTTGCAACCGAACTCCGCGCGTTGGTGGATTCGTTCCAGAACCCAGAACGTTTCATGGTCGGTGAGGTGTTCGGAGATGTGGAGACCACCAAGAAATTCTGCTCTTATGAAGGCAAAAATGGTTTGCACACCATTTTCCTTTTTCAAACGCTTTCCACACCATTCAAAGCCAAAAAGTGGCGGAAGACCATTGCGCATTTCGAAGAGAATTTTCCCGAACCGTTTGTGCCAACTTATGTGTTCAGTAATCATGATAGAAGGCGAAGCATCACACCGCTTGGAAATGATGTCCGCAAGGCCAAACTGATGGCATTGCTGCAATTCACGGTGCGAGGAATACCATTTACGTATTACGGTGAGGAATTGGGAATTGAGAAACCCACACTTCCGCTCAAAACGGGGTTAGATCCCTTGGCGCAACGCTACAAGAGCATCCCGCAGTTCATGGTCAATTGGACAGGACAATCACTCAACCGCGATGAATGCAGAACTCCCATGCAATGGGACACAACAGCCAATGCGGGGTTCACTTCGGGAAAACCGTGGCTTCCTGTGAATGAGAATTTTAAGGATAAGAATGTGGAGGTTGAATCGGAAGACGCGAATTCGTTGATGAATTTCTACCAGCGTCTCATTCAATTCAGAAACGAAAATCCAGCTCTGAAAGAGGGAACACTTTCTATAGATGAAGGGAACTGCACGGCAAACATTCTTGCCTATTACCGAGAACTGGGTAGTGATAAATTCCTTGTGCTGTTGAATTTTTCAGAAAGACCACAAAAGGTGGAAACAATTGATGGAGAAGTTGCGTTTTCCACCGCATCCAAACCTGAATTGAACGCCTTGAAACCATTGGAAGGACGGATTATCCGAATAAAATGACGGAACTGCTTCAAAGAGTTGAACGCTACGTACGCAACCTTCTGAAAGACCAGTCGGTGAATGGTTATGTGTTTCACGATCTGCGACACACCATCCGTGTGGTAAAAGCGTGCAAGGAGATTGCGGAAAAAACTGGTGTAACGGATACGCAGTTGGAAGAACTGCTTATTGCCGCGTGGTTTCATGATGCGGGTTATGTTTCTGGCAAGGATGATCACGAAGAAAAGAGTGCGGCTGTTGCCAGAAAGTTTCTTTCGGGTGAGGGCGTTTCGCCCGAACGGATCGATGTCATCTGCAATTGCCTGATGGCCACTAAAATGCCGCAAACGCCTTCCAACCTGATGCAGCAGATTATCTGTGATGCCGATCTGAGCGGTTTGGGCAGTCTCCATTTTATGGAAGAAGGCCATGAGTTACGGAAGGAACAGGAGTTGTTTCAGGGGGCTACGTTCACGGATGAAGAGTGGCTCGAATCGCAGGTTCATTTCCTGACCTCACATAATTACTTTACGGAAGCTGCAAAGGCACTTTTTCAAGAACAGAAGCAGCGGAATATTCAGCATTTGCTGAGTTTGTAAAAGGTCTAAAACACATCGGCTACGCCATATCTGCGCGAATCTCCAGCGGCTTCCAAGTGGTCGTCATTCCCTCGGAAAATAGAATGAACGCCACCGAAAAACAGCGATTCGTAGTCCCATTCTTTGATGTGTTCAAAACCTTCAGTGTTCGGTGAAGCGCCTTTCTCGAAATGCAGTACACGTTCCTGCACATGGATGCGTGCTTTCTGTGTGGCCTCTTCCAAACTGAGCTTTTCATCGAATAGCGCTTTCACCACCTGTGCGATCATGAATGGAATTCTTCCCGCACCGCCAGAACCTCCCGCGTAGCGGAATTTCCCTTCTCCATCCAGCACGAGAGTCGGTGTCATCATGGAATTGAGACGGACATTGGGCGTCCAAGAATGGAAGCCACCGGGCAGGAGGAAGGATTCGCCCATCATGTTGTTCAACTGCATGTCCGTTCCCGGAATGAAATAGCCGCTTCCTTCACCCATCGAAGTTGTCAGACTCACTGCATTTCCCCATTTGTCTACCACATTGAAGTGTGAGGTGCCTTTGGTGGAAACTTCGGGTCCTTCCATGTGGAAGTCCAGTTCGGGGTGTAGGGTTTCCAACCGTTTAGAGATCTCACGCGGGTGCTGGTAGCGGTTCTTTACCTTCGAGATGGTCTTCACCCAGTCGCCATCAAAAATATCCAAGTAACCGAAGATCAGCGCCATGATGGCACCGCCCAAACTGGGGCCGTTGGGTAGATAAAGCTCCTTATCGTGCCACGGAATATTAAGCGGCTTTCGCCATTTGGCAGAATAGTTTTCGAAGTCGTGTCTGCGCAGATAACCGCCACGTTCAATGGAATCATTGGCTACTGTTTGGCTTATCTCGCCACGGTAGAATCCTTTCTCGCCTTCATCTTTCAGGAAATCCAAGAAACTTCCAAAGTGCGGAAGTTGAAGTAGTTCTCCTTTTTTCTTGATAATGTCGTTCGTGAAAAAGACATCACGCACCGTTGGATCTACTAGGAAAATCACCTCCAGCAATTCGAGGTCGATGCCTTGGAATGTGTTCAGTACAACGCCTTTCTTGGCAAGTTCCATGGCGGGTTGCAGAAGCACTTCCATCGGCATGGTTCCGAATTTCCGGTGCATGGTGTACAGGCCGGCAATGGTTCCGGGAACCGCAGCTGAGGCCAATCCGACATGAAATGTCTCTGTTTCAATCCCAAAGTTGACATGAATAGGGTAGAAGTCGCGTTTTTCGAGAATGGGTTTCTCTTGAGGTGTCTGAGCAAAGAAATCGAGCATCACCGGAGCCTCACCGACCTTATGACACATGGCAAATCCTCCGGCACCTGCCGAGGCCATGCACGGTTCTGTAATGAACATGGCCACGGCAGCTGCGATGCTGGCATCGAAAGCATTTCCACCATCCAATAGAATTTCCTTGGCAACTTCCAGCGTTACCTCATGTCCGGCCGCGATGGCCTGCTGGTTTTTCATCCGGCTGCAAAATAAGCCCTTCAATTATTGCCTGCGATTAATCTTCAATCTATTACCTTTATTCCTACAATGAAATTGATACAACCCCTACTATTTGTTTTCCTGATGATTTCCTCTGCAATGGGTCAGGAAGTGATACAGATCCATATTGATCACGGAGGTCTTCATTGTCCACACTTGGGGCCAAAGTTCAAGGAGCGATTTACAGAGTTGGAAAGTGTGGATAGCGTGTATGTTGATTCTGAGAACAGCATCGGTACACTCTATCTTAAATCGGGAGGAGAACTTGGAGATGATCAAATAAGGGATGTTGTGGTACATAAGGTCGGTTATCCTGAACCAGAGATAAAAGCCATCATCCGAAATGAGGATTAGAATCCTTCTATGTATTCTCTTTTTGTGTGTTGAGACCCGATTTGGGTTGGCGCAGAATTCAACGTTTATGCGATTGGCCAAAGTAGATGGCTTGAATTTCGGTCTGTCCTTCACTGAGACAGCGGATGGAGGTATGATCGGTACGGGGCAAGATGATGGTGCCGGTGGACATGGTAGCTGTGACCTGTACCTCCACAAAATAGATGAGTGTGGCGAAACGCAGTGGTACAAACGTTATGGTGGGCCACATGAAGACGGTGGAAAATTCGTGACACAATTGGCGGACGGTGGTTATGCCGTTGGCGGACTCTGCGCAAGTAGTGGTGCCGGTGATTACGATAACTGGCTTTTGAGGCTCGATGGTTCTGGAAATCTACTTTGGAGCAAAACGTTCGGAGCTGGCGCAGGTGATCATGGTCGATGCGTGGCGCAGGCCCCAAACGGTGATATTCTTTTTTCGGGTTTTCGAAATGCTCATCGGCCGGTCATGTATCGGGTCGATCTGTCTGGAAACATCATTTGGCAAAAGGAATTTGACCTTAACAATGGTATCTGCAATTATGTGGAGTTCTTCCCAAATGGTGACATACTCGCAATCGGAGATTTTGTCGGACCATATGGTGGAAGAGATGTGTTTGTTGCCCGATTGGACGGAAATGGGAACCTGCAGTGGGCAAAACAGTTGGGCACATCTGGAGATGACGGTATCGATTGGGATGTTGCAGGAAAGATCGGATCGGGAGATTTTGTTCTCAGCGCCACCATGAGTGGTTTCGGGACCGATCAGGATATGACCATCAGCAAGTTTACTGAAGCGGGCAACCTTATTTGGAGAAAGCGGATCTATGGCGGAGGAATTGACAAATGCCATTTCATTAACCAGACGGATGATGGTGGCTATGTTCAGAGTGGCACGACCAATAGTTGGGGATTTGGCGATTATGACATTATCGTAAATCGTTTCGATCCTAATGGTAATCAGCTTTGGACAAAGATCTATGGTGGTACAGGAATCGACAAGGGTTGGGGGGTTCAGCAAACGAGCGACAATGGATATTTGCTATCAACGCTTACTACAAGCTTTGGTGCGCTCTATTACGACCCCATGTTCATTAAGACCGATTCTGTCGGAGGATTGGTCAATTGCCCGAACTTTCAAACGCCACCTGCAAACATTGTCGATGCCAACTACTCCATTGCCGCGTTGAACTTTACCGTTTACGATGTCAATCAATTCACAGGCAATTATTCTCCTACAGTTATTGATATTGTTCCTGATGACGAGCTTGTATGTTTCAGTTGTGTCAACGAACCTCAGTTCATTATCAGTGACTCGGTTATCTGTCAAGGTGAATCCCTTTATCTGATAAATCAGACATCTGTGGGATTGATCTGTTCCCAAGAATGGTTTATTGAAGACAGTTTGGGTTCAAATGTGTCTTCCCTGGCCGGAGCCGACACAGCCGTTTACTCTTTCAGTGAGCCTGGATTTTACAATATTGTCCTGAATGCAAATTGTGGAGGGATCATCAACGCTGATACCGTTACAATTTTTGTGCTACCCAAACCACTTCCAGGGTTTGAGTTTGAAGACGCCTGTGTCAATGAACAGCCGATCACAGTTAATGATACTTCAGCAATTTATCCCGTGCAATGGCAATGGGATTTTGGTGACGGAGGTACAGCTGCCGGAGCATCGGCCCAGCACACCTATACGGACTCTGGGTATTATGACATTCAGTTAGTGGTCACCAATTATTTCCAATGTTCTGACACAGTAACTCACCAGATTCGAATTCATGATAAGCCGACCGCAGCGTTCTCTTTCAATGACACATGCTTCGGGCAACCCAACAATTTCATTGAGCAGAGTATAGCCAATGAGGGCACGATAAACGGCTATTCTTGGGATTTTGGTGATTCAAACACCGATTCGCAGCAGAATCCAAGCCACACCTATGCTGCCGCCAGCACTTACTCGGTCGAGTTGGTGGTCACTACGGACTTTGGCTGTTCAGATACATTGGTACAGGATGTTGATTCTTATGTGCTTCCGCAGGCTGGTTTTGCTCTTCCCAACAATTGTATAAACGACCCGATGCCGTTGATTGACACTTCTACAGATGGCGATTGGAATATCAACAATTGGACTTGGAATATTGATGACGGGAGTACACTTTCAGGATCTTCGGTCAACCATTTGTTTGCCACTGAGGGGGATCATCAGGTACAACTTACCGTTGTCGATCAGTTTGGCTGTTCTGACAGTATTGAGCAAACGGTTACCGTTCATGTAAGACCCGACATTGATGTTTCTGTGGCAGATGACTGTGAAAATGAACAATTTCCTTTTCAGAACAACTCAACTATCAGCAATGGAATCATCGATTCTGTACACTGGGATGTTGGCGATGGTACCACCTACACTGTTTCCGCTCCAACGCACATTTACACAGACTACGGAGTTTACGATGTAGTGGTTTACATGGAAAGTGAGTACGGATGCGATTCAGACACTTCCTTTCAGGTGGAGGTTTTTCCGAACCCGACAGCGGCTTTCCAATGGTCGAATGTGTGCGATGATGAGATCATGCCATTTCAAGAGTTGAGTTCGGTTCCATCGCCAGGACAACTTTTGTCTTCCAATTGGACAATGGGAGATGGGAATTCGCTGAGTGATACCGTTCTGACAGGTTATCAGTATGCTGATTTTGGTGCGTACACGGTTCAACTCAATGTGGAAACACAGCAAGGATGCACCGATCAGATTTCGGAAACGGTTTATGTACATGCACTTCCAGAACCGAATTTTACATTTCAAAACATCTGTGAAACGGACTCCGCACTCTTCACCGATCAGAGTTCTATTGCACAGGGAAGTATCGTCCTCTGGCAATGGGATTTCGGAAATGGTCAGATTTACGCTGGCGCAGATCCACCGTATCAAACCTATCCTGCGGATGGCTTCTATCAGGTTTCATTGACCACAACTTCCGACAGCAATTGTGTGGTTACCATGGTTGACACGATCGAGATCTATCCTTCACCCCTCGCAAACTTTGCTTTTGACAGTGTCTGTTATTTGCTTCCGATTTCATACACCGATCTTTCAGATGCAAATGGAGCTTACCCCATCACACAATGGGCATGGCAATTCAGCGATGGTCAAAGCTCTACCAATGCTTCACCTCAGATAACCTACCTATCGTATGGAGCATATTCTGCTACGCTTACCGTAACCAATCAAGCTGGGTGTAAAGATCTTATCACATTGGGTGATGCACTTGTTCATCCGCTTCCCACGGCTGATTATCAAGCCAATTTGGGGCATTGCCTCAATGATACGTTGGTCTTGACGGATGAATCATCAACCCCTGTTCTTTCTGATGACGCACTTGTGCTTTGGCATTATGATCTCGGTGATGGCAGTAGCGCGCAGGTCCCGAATTATCAATATGTCTATTCCGATCCAGGTTTTTACCAAGTGGAATTGGAGGTGACCACCAATCACGGTTGCACAGATACCGAGACCAAGACCGTGGAGGTCTATCCTTTGCCAGAAGTTTCGTTCGAAGCTGACCCGAAAGAGGGTTGCGAACCGCTTCGGGTTCAGTTCACAGATGGTTCTTCCATTCCTTCACCCTATGTCCTTTCTCAGTGGCAGTGGGATCTGGGAGATTCCTCTGCTTATCCTCAAGTTCCTTCTCCTTTCTATGTTTATGATCCAGACTTCACAGACCCGTTTCAGGCGTTCATCTATGATGTAAGTCTGACCGTAACCAGTACAAATGGGTGTGTCAGTTCTTCATTGGTTCAAGATATGATCACGGTACATCCCGTACCGAATGCATCTTTCAGTTCCGATCCTGAAAAATTGGCCACCATGATAAATCCGCTGTTTGAATTTACAGATGAGAGTTCGGCCAACGTGGTAGATTGGAACTGGACCTTCGGTGACGGACAGGGTGCAGCGGTGCAAGATCCACAGCATACGTATGCGGATAGTGGTAGCTACAGAGTTCGGTTGATAGTGGAAACAACGTTTGGGTGTCTGGATACCATTTCATATACGGTCAAGGTTGAGCCATATTTCACCTTCTATATTCCTGATGCTTTTACCCCGAACGATGATGGATTCAATGATTCCTTTTTCGGTCAGGGAACCTACGGAACCAAGTATCACATGCAGATATTCGATCGGTGGGGCGATATGATATTTGAGTCGAACCAGAAGGATTTTCATTGGGACGGAACGTATGAAGGAAAACAGGTGCAGGCTGGACAGTACATTTACAAATTCCTCATATCGGATTGGGAAGGCAATGAACACCAGTATGTGGGCAGGGTAATGCTGCTCCGATAGCGATTGATTCTTTCATTCCTCTGAAATCGCCATAATCGATACCTTGCGCGCCCATTCAATCAGATTTTGGCTCGGAGGGTAAGAGATAATTCATACAGTTTTGTGATGCGCGTGCTTAACGTGCTTATCGGTTGGCTGCAACCCTTCGGGGTCACGCCCCGAAAACTCGATGTGGATTCCATTGCAAAGAAAGCCCAACGAAGAACTGGTTTCAAGGATGCGGGTTCGGGAATGCATGTTGAGGGAATGCACCAGTTGGTGAAGGCCGTAAATCGTTCGCCAGTTACTGATTTCGGGAAATTCACATCTACAGGCTTTGGAGTTGACGCACTTTCCAATCGGTTGCGTTTGGTAGAACACTTGAAGCGTCATCCAGAAGTGGAGGATGTAAAGATCGAGCGTCCCGTTTTTATTGTAGGATTTCCGAGAACTGGAACCACGCTTTTGCAGAATCTGCTTCATTTGAGCGCGGACAGACGGGCGTTGGAATTCTGGGAACTCACCAACCCGATTCCTGTTCATTCAGACCCGAAGGCCGATGTTAAAAAGCGTCAGCGGATCACAAGATCACGTCTTGCAGTTGCAAATTTTGTGGTGCCCGAAATGAAATTCATCCACGAAGTTCGACATGATTCTCTCGAAGAATGCTGGTCGCTGTTCATTCCGCAGTTTGCGGTTCCCAACTGGGATATGACGGGGCGTTGGCCCGATTACGGAGAATGGATGTTGCAACATGACCTACGGCCTGCATACCGCGAGTACAAGAAGTTCTTGCAGGTCATGGTTTCACGCGTTCCCGACAAGCAGTTGATTCTGAAGTGTCCCGACCACATGTGGCATTTGGATGCGCTGTTGGAAGTGTTCCCCGATGCCTGCATTATTTGGACCCATCGAGATCCAAGCAGAAGTATACCGAGCTACTGTAGTTTGGCTTCGCTGAATTGGCGATTGCTATACGGAGAATTTGACCCAAAGGAAATGGGGCCGTACATCGAAGACCGATTCATGCAGGGAATTGAGCGCGGTCTTGCTGTTCGTGAGCGGGTAGGGGACGAACGGTTTTTGGATGTGAATTTCCGAACCCTGTTGAATGAACCGATAGAAGCCGTGAACCGGATCACATCGCATTTCGGACTTACTCCTGTTGATGAGGAAAAGATGAGGGAATACTTGACAACAGATCGGCCTGATGACCGTGGAAAACACAAGTACGCTGCTGACCATTACGGGTTGGATGTGGATGCCATCAAAGAACGATTCAAAGATTATATCGAACGGTTCAACATCTCCTTGAACTAAAACTATTCGCGGTTTGCTACATTCGCGTTAAGCAACAGTTCATTGATGCCAGAAAGTTCAGAACAGTTTCTAAAGGTCTTCAGCTCGCTTTTTCAGGATGCGGGTGATATTGACCAGAATACACTTTTCCGAGAACTGGAAGAGTGGTCGTCCATGCAGGCGCTGATCGTTATTGCTGCCATTGATGAGCATTTTGGAGTGACGATTCCTGAACGGGAATTCAGAGAGGCAAAAACGGTTGGCGACCTCTACCAACTCACCAAAAACGGTTGAAATGTCCGGTTTTGAAGGACATCATGTTCGGTTTGCGGGAATCGCGGCCGCGGTCCCAAAACAGCGGGAGGATAATGCCGAACTCACATCATTGTCAGAAAAATCGAAGAACGAGATCATCAACCAAGTTGGAATCCGTTATCGTCATGTGGCGCCTGATGGTGTAACAGCAGCGGATCTGTGCGAAGCATCGGCAAAGCCATTGTTGAAGGAACTTGGTTGGAGTGCTTCTGAGATCGGTATTCTGATTTTTGTTACACAGACACCGGATCATATTGTTCCAGGAACTGCCACACAGCTACAGAACAAGCTTGGATTACCGCAAAATTCCATCTGTTTGGATTTGAATCAAGGCTGTGCGGGTTATGTGTATGGAATGTCGGTGATTGTGGGGATGATGAACTCTTTCGGTATCCAAAAAGGCTTGATGCTGGTTGGCGATACGATCACCAAAATGGTTTCGAAGAAGGACAATTCCATCTATCCGATTTTTGCGGATGCAGGGAGTGCGACTGCTTTTGAATTGGACGAAAATGCTCCGAAAATGACTTTCGGAATCGGTTCGAAGGGTGCGGATTTTGAAGCAATCCATGTTCCGTTCGGTGGATTCAGAAATCCTACAACGGAAGAGTCTCTGCGACTGCAGGAAGTTTCAGAAGGAGTACAGAGAAACCTCAACCAACTGGCCATGAACGGTCAGGCGGTTTTCACGTTCGGGCTTTCAACGGTTGCATCAGAGATCGGTAAATTGATGAGCACCATGGAAAAGAGTCCCGAAGACATCGATTATCTGGTGCTTCATCAGGCCAACCAATTTCTGAATGATAGCATCGCGCGTAAGGTTGGTTTCTCCAAAGACAAAACCCCGAGTTCACTTCACTATTATGGAAATACAAGTTGCGCAACCGTTCCTGTCACCTTGGTTTCGCAGCTTAGTGATCAGCTCAGATCAAAACATCTCAGATTGATGCTTTCCGGATTCGGTGTTGGGCTGTCGTGGGGAAATGTAATTTTGGAAACAGACAAGGTGGCTTGTCTGCCGATGATCCAAGTTTGAGCCGACAGATAGACATAACAGTAGTTGTTCCGGTTTACAATTCGGTGGAAACGTTGCGTCCGCTGTACGAACGCACCGCTGAAACCCTGACCAAACTCGGAAAGAGCTTTGAAGTGCTTTTTGTAGAGGATGGCGGTCCGGAAACGAGTTGGAATGAGTTGAAATCGATAAAGACGGCTTATCCTGAAATGGTTTCGCTCATTCGCTTGGGTAGAAATTATGGACAAAATGCTGCCACGGTCTGTGGTATCACGCATGCCAAAGGGGCTTCGGTCATTACCATTGACGATGACCTGCAAACTCCTCCAGAAGAAATCGAAAAACTCATCGGTTGTGCGCAAGAAACGTCAGCTGCCATAGTTTTTGGAGTGACGGCATCTCAGAATAATCCTCTATTCAAAAGAGCTGGGTCTTGGTTGATCAAAAAGATCTTTGACTGGGTGGATGGTTCCGATATCGGCTCTTCCTTCCGACTCATTTCTCCCGAACTGAAAGGTAAACTGGACAAGCAGACCCACGATCAACTCTTTCTCAATCAGGTCATTCATTGGTATACTGACGAGGTGGAAAAAGTGGAAGTGATTCACGAATCAAGGTCCGAAGGTCGTTCTGGCTATTCCTATTTCGGTCTGATCTACTTGGCATTGAAACTCATTTTCTTCTACACGGATTTTCCTCTTAGAGTGATGAGCGCCTCAGGATTTCTTATTGCCTTTGTGTGCTTCGGTGTCGGCATCTACTACATCTATCAGAAACTGGTTTTCGGTGCCGAGGCAGGATTTGCCTCCATTATAACCGCCTTGTTCTTTGCAACTGGACTCATTATGATCTGTTTGAGCGTGCTTGGTGCATACATCAGCCGAATCTATGCAGATAGGATTCGAAAACCTGTGTATTCCATAAAAACCCGATTGTAATGCGGCTACAGCGTTATGGTATACAACTTGAATCATTACGACCTGACCATTTGGAAATGGTTCGGTTGTGGCGAAATCAGGATTATGTTCGGAATAATATGCAGTTCCAAGGATTATTGACGCGTGAGGATCAAGAACAATGGTTCACCAAACTGGACAGTGAGCGCAACCTTTACTGGGTTATCAGAACCCACAAATATCCTATTGGACTTATTCATATAAAAGATATCGATATCAGTTTAGCTGAAGGGGAAGCTGGCATTTTTGTGGGAGAACCGAGTTACTTGGAAATGCCTCAGCCCATGCTGGCCATTCTGTTCATGATGGAAATGGCATTCTATGCTTTAGGGCTTAAGCGATTGAAGGCGAAGATCCGGAGTGGAAACAGCTTTGCCATCTCATTTAATTTGAAGCTGGGATATAAACTACAGCCTGATCAACCCTCCGATTTTCAGTATTACACCGTCAATGAAAATGATTTTGAACAGGCTACGGAGCATTTGCGGGCCCAATCGGCAAAAATGTTCGGTTCAGGTACCGTTGTTCAGAATGTAGCGGATCTCAATTCGCTCCAAAGCGATTTATTGAAAGGGCTGCTGGAACAAAGCAGATACTTCAGTCCGAAACTTGATTGAATTTCCACCTTCGAGGTTCCAATTTCAGTGCTAATCGTATTGGGAAGCATGGATGCAATCCCCAATAGATTATCCGAAAAGGGAACCAAAGCCGCCCAAAGGTCCATTTTCTTGAATCGAGTTGATTCTCGATCTTACTCATTGCGTTCCAAAACTGGTTGCCGTTGTATTTCAAATATTCCTTTGGTGCCCGACCCTTGAAGATCTCCATCCCGATGTGGAAAGTGAGAAATTCATCGGTGAAAACCTTAGGATTTTGCGCGAAGCAGAACAGATTCTGAGATAAGGTCATTTCAACATACGGAACTCCGATGCAGACATTTTCGAGCGAGAATTTTGGGAACAGTTCTCGCTTGAATACGAAACAGTCGAATCCTGGATGTTTCAGTCCTTTTTCGGCAAACATCTGCTCCATTTCTTCCACCGAATGGAATTTGGCGGGTATTCTCCTACGGTTGATCATAAATGCATCGAATCCCTGATCAATGAGTTCCAGAACCGTCTCGTAGAAATGAGGTTGAACACCGATATCAACATTTGAATAGATGATGTAATCCGCGTCTGATTCGCTATAAGCCCGGTTCAGAATGTCAAACAAAAGAGGCAAATGCATCTGCTTCTCAAACGGATGAATGTCCGTCACGTCACGGTCCAGATCGGCTGTGGCTTTAAATTCAAAAGGGACCATTTTTCGGTCATCCTCTGTTTGAGCCGATAGGAGTTCAATGGCATTAGGTTGGCGACATATGTTTCGAGCCCTTGCCATTGAGGCGACAGTAACCTCCTGCGCAAGTTTAAGGTCGGAGTTTTCCGATGGGTGAAAAATGTTGATGATATGAGCTATCAATGGCATTGATGAGTACTCAAAGAACGCGATTTGACCTTATCCGAAAAAATGCATGGCTAAGTTTCGTTTCTTTGTGAATAGATGTCGAAACGTACGGTAATAACTGCCGAAGCTCCAAGTTTTTCGGAGTATTTCCGCAATATATGGAAGTATCGAGGATTGATTGTGACCTTGGCCAAGCGCGATCTGAAGATCAAATACGCGCAGACCGCGCTGGGCATTGCTTGGTCCTTTTTGCAACCACTGACGGCCGTTATCGTTTTCAGTCTATTCTTCGGTTTGCTTTTGGATGTGAATGTTGGTTATCCGTATGCATTGTTCGTATTCGGTGGAGTGCTATGCTGGAACCTGTTCATTTATATTTTCAGTCATGGCAGCACAAGTCTGATGAACAATCAGGATCTTATTAGAAAGTTGTCGTTTCCAAAACTCATTCTCCCGGCATCAAAGGTGTTGGTGGCATTTGTAGAGGTAGGGCTCACACTGCTGCTCATTATTCCTATGATGGCCTGGTCAGGAATACCGTTTTCGCTTCGAATGTTAGCCGTGCCATTTGTCCTTTGCTTTACAGCCGTTTTGGGATTGGGTGTGAGTTTAATACTTGCGGCTGCCACGTTACGTTACAGGGATCTTCACCACATTATTCCATTCCTTGTCAATTTTGGAATCTGGTTCACACCGGTCTTTTACCCTGTGTCGCTGATTCCGGCAGAATATTCCGAATTAATTTATCTCAATCCAATGGCTTCGCTCATTGAAATGATGCGATGGTCATTGTTCGGAGAAGAAATGAATGTGATGGCTCTTACAGGATTGATGATTTCGGTCATTGTACTGCTTATTGGCCTACTATACTTTAAGCGTGTCGAAGATAAAATAGCTGAACTCGTATAATGAGACCTGTACTAAGAGATGAAAATCTGGAAAAGGAATTCCAGAAGAACGGATACGTTCATGTCCCTTTCTTGAAAAAGGAAGAGGTGAAATACCTGTGGGATAAGTTCTTTGAGGTTTTGAAAACCAGCGGAGGTCACGTTTCACCTAAGGATGCAGGGTTGGATATGGATTATACCATCACGTACGATTTCACATTCATTGACCGAAATCCTGATCACAAGCGCGAAGTGCTGAAGATCATTGACGAGGTTTTCCGTCCGCACTACGAGAAACTGCTGGCCGATTACAAGCCGATCATTGCCAATTACATCCGCAAGGAAGAACAAACGGGCGAAGTGCCGTTGCATGAGAATTGGGCGTTTGCCGATGAGAAAAAGTGTTGTACCGTTTCCATTTGGTGTCCGTTGGTGGATAGTCATAGAGGAAACGGAGCATTGGAGGTTGTGCCCGGTTCGCACAAGCGTTTCGGACAGCATCGTGGACCAATGGTGCCATGGGAGTTGGAGGGAATCAAAGATGATATCATCAAAAACGACCTGGTTACATGCGACATCAAAGCGGGCGAGGCTATTATTCTCGATGACAGCATTGTTCATTATTCCTATCCGAACACCACCAACGATCTACGAATTGCCATACAATTGATTTTGATTCCGGAAGAAGAGCCAGCCATTCATTTTCACATGAACCAAGCAGTTGACAACAAGACCGTAAATGTGCTTGAAGTGGAGCAGGATTTCTTCATGGAGTTCAATCCATGGAAACAGCCCACGGAATTCAAGAAGATCGGAGAAGTACCATATGTTCAGAAAGACCTGACCTACGAAGAGTTCAAGAAGAAGTTGAACGGACCGCGCTATGATGAGAAACCATCATTCATGCAACGAATGAAAGCCGTTTTTTCATGATCGACTTTTTGAAGGATAGCGACCTGGCTGCGCGTCTCGAAAGGGATGGGTATGTGGTTGTTTCTCTATGTTCCTCGGAGCAAATAGGACAATTGCAGAAGCTGTTTCAACGGGTTCCTGCGGATGAAAGCAGCCCTTTCTGGTCGTCTTCGTTTCTCTCAGATACCGACTTCAAAAAAGAACTGAGTGATTCTGTTGGCGAGGTTCTCGATTCAAGTTTGCAGCAATTACTCTCTGAATTCAAACCACTTGGTTCCAGTTTTCTGGTAAAGCAACCTGGTGAATATTCGGAAATGCCCATTCATCAGGATTGGACGGTTGTGGATGAATCGAAATTCGGTTCGTATACATTCTGGATGCCGCTTCAAGACACGACCACTCAAAACGGTTGTCTTCAGGTCATTCCGGGAAGTCATAAACTGAACAGCCAACTGAGAAGTCCTTCTTTGCCGGTTGATTTTGAGGGAATCAGAAAAGAACTCAGAGCATATTTGATCGATGTTCCGCTAAAAGCCGGAGAAGCGATTCTATTCAATCATGCACTGATGCATGCATCACCAGCCAATCTTTCGCAAGATCCGCGTGTTGCCGTTACGTTCGGGTTAGTGCCAAAAGCTGTGGATCTGTTCATGTATTACGGTACAGAAGATGGCAAAGTGAAGAAGTACAACATGCCTGATGACATGTTCATCAAGTATCCTGAAATTAGAAATGAACCACTTATTGGTGAGTTCGCAGAAGAATTTGATTATCAAATAAAAGATATGACCATGGCTGAAGTAGAAGAACAACTCGGCAAACCGAAATCGCAGATGGTTCCACTTTTCAAAGATCCAGAGTTACAGGAGCATTTTGAGAAGAATGGATTTGTGAAGATTCCTGCATTGGAGCAGGAGCAGATCGATCAGCTCATCGCATTGCACAAAGAACTCAACCTCAAGGATGAGAAAGGCTACGGTTTCCATGTGGGAATGGACAATGCGGACAAGCAATTGGTCACGAACATGGTCAATCGCATCAAGGAGATCGCCATGCCAAAAGTGGAGGGCAATCTGACCGGTGCGCAGGTGTTTACAGCGTCATTCGTCATCAAAGAGCCGAATCCGCAAGGCGTTGTGCCACCGCATCAAGATTGGTCGTTTGTAGAAGATGAGAAAAAGCATTGTTCGGTTACGTGTTGGATTCCTTTGCAGGATGTGAATATGGAAAACGGCTGTATCGGTGTGATCAAAGGGAGCAACCGTTTTTTTACGAACGTGCGCCCTTCGCCATCGCCACAGGTGGAGACACCGCTAAAACGCCACATGTACACCATTTTCCCGTACTTGGAATTGCTGGAAATGAAGGCTGGAGAGGCGCTGATCTTCGATAACCGAACGTTCCATGCTTCACCTCCGAATACGACCGATTCGGCACGCTTGGCGGTTGGTCTTGGTTTCACGCAAGCGGAAGCAGAAATCCGACATTATTATCTGAAACCGGGTACAGAGGATACGCTTCTCAAATACAAGATCGATCCTGGGTTTTTCCTCAAGTACGATAATCTCGGTCTTTCGAAAATGTATGATGCAGGCAAGAACATTGAGGGTTACGAACTGCTTGGCGAGATGAAGTACGAGTGGGAAAACCTCTCCGAAGCAGAAATGCGGGAACTGATGGAAAGTGCGGGAAATAAGTTCAATGCTCCGTTGGTAGAAACTATGACCAAGCTGTTTGTTCAGCAACCACAACAGGAAGAAAAGCAGCCGGAACCGGAGCCTGTGGTTGAAAGCCAACCAGAGCCGATTTCAAACGGAGATGGTCGAACGTTCTGGGAGATGTACACTCCCATGAACATCATTCGAGAAGTGAAATTCAGATTGACGGGAAAAGCATAGCCATGTTCAGTTTTCCAGACAAGATGAAGCGGGTTTTCAAAGACCCTGAAATGCAGAAAACCTTTGAGGAAAGAGGTTATGTTACGGTTCAGTTCTACACACCAGAAGAGATTGCGGAGCTGAACAAATTGTACGATGATCTGCATCCAGTAGATGAGAAAGGATTCTACCCAAGCACGTTCTCGCAAGACAAGAATTACCGTCAGAAAGCCGATGAGGAAATACGCAGAATAGGCAACAGAACCATTTCCAATGTGCTTCAGGATCAGAAGGTGGTCTGCGGCAGTTTCATTGTAAAATATCCAGGTCCTGATAGCGAAATGTGTGTGCATCAGGACATGACATTGGTGGATGAAACGGAGTTCACGGGTATAAATATCTGGTGTCCGTTGGTGGATCTTACCGATACGAACGGAGCCATTTACGCGCTGCCAAAAAGCCATCGGATGTATCCGACCTATCGTGGAGCAACGGTGCCGAATATTTATCAGGGTGTAACGAAGGAGATCGTTGATTTCATGACGCCACTTTACCTCAAAGCGGGCGAAGCGGTCATCTTCGATCAGAGTATTATTCATTATTCGCCACCCAATTTTTCTGATGAGAGACGCGTGGTGACCAACATCTATTTCACTCACAAGGATGCACGGTTCAGAACGGCTTACTACAACAAGGAAGAAGATTCGGAGAAAATCGAACTGTTTGAACAGGACGAATCCTTCATGACCGATTTCGAGCAGTTTGGAGACAACATTTACGACCGTCCGAAGATCGGGAAGAGCCTCGGCAAATTCGATTACCATTTTAAGCGACTTACGGTAGAAGACCTGGAGAAAGCTTACGGCAAACCGCGAAAGGTTCCAGAGATTTTCAAAGACCCTGAACTACAGGAGCAATTTGATGAGAACGGCTTTGTGAAAGTTCCATTCCTGAATGAAGCGCAGATCAAAGAGTTGGATGAGTTGTTCGATGAACTTCATCCCGAACTTCCAAATGAGGGTTTTATTTCTGGCAGCTACTCGCCAGATATAGAATACAAGCAGAAAGCCTCCGATTATTTCAAACGTGTTTTTCACGATAGCTACGAGCGGATCTTTAAGGATTACACACCTTTCGGTGGTTCGTTCCTGTTCAAGATGCCATCTGAGAATTCAGACCTTGTTCTTCATCAGGATTGGACCATTGTGGATGAGGAAAAGTATGTTGCGCTGAACTGTTGGGTTCCGCTGTGCGATACGGATGAGAACAATGGTACGCTGATGGTACTGCCTGGTTCACAGTATTCTAACTTTCCGGTTCATCGTGCACCAACATTGGATTTCTTTTTCAATGGGAATGATGACCTCGTAAGAGAGAAATTGGTTCCGATGAATGCGAAGGCTGGCGAGGCTGTTATTCTCAATCAGAGTCTGATCCATTACTCGCCACCGAACCGTTCTGGCAAGATCAGAAAGGCCATTACTTCGGGCATCAAGACAAAAGGTGCTCCAATGATGTTCTATTATTACGATAGAGCGGCTGCCAGACCTGAATTGGATGTTTATGAAATGGACGAGAATTTCCTGATCATGTTCGATGATTTTGGCACCGATATTTTCCTTCCACCAAAACACGGAAAGAAGGTCAGGACCATTGAATACAAACTTCCGCAGCCAGATAAAAAGGAAATGGAACGATTGCTGGCCAAGTTTGCAGGTGAGGAAATTCTGGAAACGGAGTCCGTACCAGTAGAAGCTCATGAGGAAGTTGACACGAGAACTTTTTGGGAGACCTACACACCTGGCAATATTCTGAGCGAGATCAAAAGCAGACTTACCAATTAGTGAAACAGAATCGCCAATATTTGAAGGATTCCCAACTGGACAAACAGTTGGCCGAACGGGGTTATGTGGTCATTCCATTTCTGAGTGATGAGGAGGTTCTTTCGCTGAAACAGGTTTTTGAAGAAGCGCATCCCGAACAGCACGCTCCTTTTTATGCTACAGCACATCACCAAGATTCGGATTTCAGAAAGAAGATGAGCGCGGCCATTTCGAACGTGTTGCAACCGCATTGCGATGAGGTATTCAATAACTGCAATTTGCTTGGTGCTTCGTTCATTTCCAAGTCGAAAGATGATGACAGCAAACTCCAACCGCATCAGGATTGGAACATTGTGGATGAGAACGAATTCCGCTCATTCAACCTTTGGATTCCGTTGGTTGATCTTACCGAAGAAAATGGAGCAATTGAGGTGCTACCGAAAAGCCATGATTGGGTTCGGGGTTATCGCCACTCAAGCATCGATTGTGCTTATCGAAAGGTGCATGACCTTGTTTGGGAGAACATGAAGCCCCTTTACATGAAAGCGGGCGAAGCATTGATATACGACCACTCATTGCTCCACGCTTCAAAGGCCAACAGAACGGATGAAAAGCGTATTGCCTGCGCCAGCGGTGTAATGCCAGCCGAAGCGCAGATGTACTTCTATTGGAACAACGATGGAACCATCGAGCAGTACGAAAGCAATGTGGAATTCTTCATGACGCAGAACATTTTCGAAGGCCCGAATGGTCTGAAAAAAGTGGCTGAGTTGGAATATGATTTTCCTACAGTGGAGGAGGCTGAATTCTATCGATTCATTGGAAAGGAAATGCCAAAATCTGAACCAGTTGTGGAAGAGGTTTTGGTTCAGCCTGAACAGGAAATAGACAGCCGTTCATTCTGGCAAACCTATACTCCGATGAACATCCTTCGCGAGATCCATTTCAGAATCACTTCAGGCAATTGATGATCGATCACGAACCGATTTTCAGAGATTCTGTTCTCAATCAGCGGCTTTTTGAAGAAGGCTACATCACCTTGCCTTTTCTCAATATG
Source organism: Flavobacteriales bacterium (assembly GCA_016124845.1). Taxonomy (NCBI): domain Bacteria; kingdom Pseudomonadati; phylum Bacteroidota; class Flavobacteriia; order Flavobacteriales; species Flavobacteriales bacterium. The sequence continues at coordinate 74,610 of WGMW01000008.1, read as the reverse complement.
AAGGAAATTGATCAGCTAAAGGAACTTTTCTGGGAACATCATTCCCAAGATGAAGTGGAGGGGCTTTATGTTTCAGCCCACTTTAAGAATGATGCCCAGATCCATCAGATAAGCGATGCCATTCAGCAGATTTTCAAGCGGGCAATCAATGAGCACATTGAAAATGGAATGACGCTTGGCGGAACGTTCATTTCAAAACCGCCACATCAGACTGAACCGCTCCAGCCGCATCAGGATTGGAGCATTGTGGATGAATCACGCTACCGTTCGTTCACCATTTGGGTTCCGCTGGATGACGTTTCTGAGGAAAATGGGTGCATGTACGTGCTTCCGAAGAGCCATGAATATGTTCGCGGCTACCGTCATATTTCCATTGATAGCGTGTTCGGAAAAATTTACGACACGGTCTGGAAACACATGAAACCCGTGCACCTCAAAGCTGGCGAAGCCATTGTTTTCGACCATGCGTTGGGGCACGCTTCAAAACCTAACACAACGGATAAGGTGAGAATTGCTGCCACGCACAGCCTCATTTCCAAAGACCCGGAAATGCGATTTTATTGGAATAATGATGGAGTAGTGGAAGAATATGTTGGTGAGAACGATTTTTATAATACTCCCGAAGCCAAGGTCGGGCCAGGAACATTAAGGAAAGTTCGAACATTGGACTTCAAACCGCAACAATTGAACGATGAAGAGTTTTTTACCTTGGCCTGTATTGAAGAAAGACCTGCTGAGCAGTTTGCTTCGAAGGAGAAACAAGGGATAGTTAACTGGTTCAGACGGATGTTAAACTGAATGCATGCTTAAGAATTTATTCAAGAAGAAGACGGAATCAACGGCTGTTGAAAGACACCGACCTACCCATTCTGCTACGGATGTGGGTGATTTTTATAACACATACAACGATAAATTCCTTCAGGTGTACGGAGATGTGATTCAGGCTTTCCGAACACATAACGTGGATAAACTCCTCGATTATCAGATCGAGGTTATGGGATTGAAGGAAGGGATGAAGGTGGTGGATGCGGGTTGTGGAGTTTGTGGTCCAGCCATTTACTTTGCAAAGAACGCAGGCGTGGAAGTTCACGCTGTAACCATCAGTAAAGAACAGTTTGACGCTGCCAAAAAGCGAATCAAGGATGCTGGTGTTGAGGACAAGGTTTTTGTCTACAATGGAGATTATCACGACCTGAAAAACGTGATCGGGGCTGACGGTTTCGATGTGGTTTACTTTCTTGAATCATTCGGTCACTCTCCGTATCACCACAAGGCGATCGATTCAGCTTGGAAGGTTTTGAAAAATGGAGGTCTGCTTTACATCAAGGATCTGTTCAGAAGAGAGCCGTTGTTGCCCGAACATGCTGCGAAGATCGAGCGCGAGATCAAGAAGATCAACGAGTCGTATCGTTACAATATTGCTGATCTATATGAGGTACTTGCCCATTTACGCAAGCAAGGCTGGATTCTTTCCAAATTCAAAACCATCGACCTTCCATTAGGTGAATTTGAAAACCTGACGATTTCAAACGAATTTCAGGAGCTGACCGGAATAGCCTTGATTGAGAGTTGGGATGATTACGTGTTTCCAGTTGATTTTTTCGAGGTGTTCTGCATCAAACCTGAATTTGACCTGAGTAATGGGCTGGACAAGTATTTTCTTCAGAACCTCATGTACATGAAAGTGCATGGAAAGAAGGAAGAGGACTTATAATTTCCTAACATCTTACGTTGTCTCATTCACGTAAGTAAGGTCGAGAAGCTGGGTACAATTTATTCCAGCATCAGTTTTTATGTGTTTTAAGAAGTTGAGTGCGACCTATGACCACGTCCCAGGGTTGCAAGGTGTAAAACAGCAATTGTTCAATTACCGCAGGATCTTTTTGAATCCATTCTTCAACTGTTTCGGCCTTTTCAGCCTTGTAAACGGCCATTCCGGTAGAATCATTCAATGGACCAGCATACAGAAGTAGATTTTCGGAGTTCAAACTATCAAAGTAGAAGCCATGTTTTTCCAACTTTTGACAATAGATGCGATCCAGTTTCACCCTGTTTATCGAGTATCTGGCCACAAAAAACTTATGAACTGTAGTTTCTTTCTTTTGTTCACTGTTTTTTGTACAGCCAATTGTAAATAACAGAGCGAGAAATACCCAAAAAAGGCTAAAGTTCCTTATCTTGTATACATCGAACACAGAAGCCATAGTTTTTGGGATAATGTCGTTTTGAGATAATATCATCTCGATTACTCAAGTTTCTATCGAACGCACCGGAGCTGTCAGACTCAGAACTCCAAAAGCAAACGTCCGTTCCCTCCTTGATATATTTGTGATCCCCATCAGGCAGAGCCATTCTTCCCCCGGTAAGATCACCATTGAATCCTAATTTGCCACCCGTCTTAAAGAGATTACCTGCTGTTTCACCACCTACCGTTGCAATTAGAATATCCCAATCTTGGTTGCTTGGTATATGCCAGCCGTGAGGACAGACGCCCTGACTGCCTTCTTTAGCATTACCACCCATTGCAGTAGCCCATGTATACAGTCGACCATATTCTTCGCAATTTTCTTCTTTATCGTCATAGCAGTAGCTTCCTTCTCCAACATTATATCGAAGATTTTCAGCCATCCAAACTTGATTTCCGATTTTCACTGTCTTATAAGTTCGACCATCACGTTCATCAACAAGGTCTGGTGCAGCAGAGAATTCAAAATCCAAGAGGGAATCCTTTAACGTGGAATCAACATTTGCGGCCGACTGATCTGACCCATTGTTCATAGAATGTTCATTGCAAGAAGAAAAAATGACCGCCAGAATCAGACATGAGGTGATAGGAGTTTTCATAAAGTTCAAGGTTGATTAATCTGCTCAAATGTAGCCACTTTGACCAGTTTGGCAAATCGATAAATTCTTCCTGCCTTGGTTCGTGTATCTTCAACTTCGCTGCATGCACCCGGTTACTTGATGACAGCTGATCAGGTTGAGTTCAATGATCACGTTCCCGAAAGCACTTTGGTATTTGTTAAGTTGCGATACAACGACTTTTGCGATGACTAGCGTTCGATAGAGATAGGTTCAACGCTTTTGTTTGGCTACAATATTTGGCGATATTGCGATGGTTTTTCCGAATAAGCAAACTGGTGACAGGTTCAAGCATTCATGCATACGAATACGAACAATGATGATGCTACAGTGGCCATTGAAGCGGTTGACCTTTCCAAGTGTTTCGGAGGTACGACTGTGTTTAAATCGGTCAGTTTTACGATCAGGAAAGGTGAGAATGTTGGGATAATAGGACCTAATGGTGCTGGAAAAAGCACCCTTTTCAAAATACTTTCGGGAGTTTTAAGACCCGATTCGGGAAGTGTGATTCTGAATGGAAGCGTTTCTTCTATTTTGGAAATTGGCATGGGGCTTCATCCTGACCTGACAGGGTTTGAGAATATCTTTTTCGCTGGACAGTTGATGGGCAAGTCAAGGAAGGAAATAGAACGAGGAGTTTCAGAGATTATGGAGTTCAGCCAACTGGGTGAACACATGAGCAAACCTGTAAAACACTACAGTAGCGGCATGTATCTGAGATTGGCCTTCTCTATCTACATGCAGCTGGAAACAGATATTCTTTTGCTTGATGAGGTGCTTAGCGTGGGGGACGCATCCTTTAAAAGGAGGTCACTTGACCGTATGGCAGAGTACCGAAACAGGAGTAAAACAGTAGTATTGGTCAGTCATAATCTCAATGATATTGAAAATTTCTGCGATCGGGTTATCTATTTGGACAAGGAAGTGAAAATGGACAGTTTCAATATTCGAAATGTGATTCTTTCATATCTTTCCAGTTATCCCAATCAACCAAAGTTGATTGACAATAGTTGGATAGTTGTCAGGCCTGGCCAAAAGATTGAAAATAGTGCTCCGTTGGTTCCTCAGGTCAATGAATATTTTTCAATCGATGATTTGCAACTTCTAAAAAACGGTAGTTCATCCAGTACTGAGTTTCTTCATAGTAATGAGATAGTTATAAAAATTAACTACACAAAATTATTGGATAGAGGGAGGCTTACTTTTATTTGGAAATTGTTCGATCTGAACGATGTAATGTTTATGGCCTCTTCTCCATTGTTCGATAGGAAAATGCGCGTGGCGGAAATGCCAAGGGGCAAATACGAAGAGACGACAATCATTCCAGGTAATTTCCTGAATACGGGGAGGTATTATCTTTCAGTAATATGTGGATTAGACGGGCATCCAATTAGCACTTATCATTCCATATTGGCATTTACTGTTGTGTTGGATGAATGGATGTTGAAGGAAAGGTGGTCTACCATACCATCACCGATCATAAAGAACTTTGATTGGAATAGAATACGAATAGAATAATTTAATTTCAGGCATGAACGGATTTATGAGGCGAATGTTTAAGATTAAGGGGCGTGAAGTCCCTGACCTATACGATTTCCGAACCATCACATTGAATGGTGTTGCTGATTACCCTAATGGGTTGAAACAGGTACAGGAAAGGGAAATCGATGGTATTATTGTGAAGGGAGCTCTCACTACTGATGAGGTTTCCAAGATAGATAGCTTTACAAGGAGCATGGTGAGCGGTGTTAAGGAAGTGCACTACCATTCTAAAGGTTATGTTTATCCAAAGCCCTTTTCTAGTTTGGGAAATGAAATTCCAGACCCCAAGACCTATTTTGAGCAGACCAAGAAAGTACGGGACGGTTTCGAATCGAAATGTGGTGTCGACATAGAAGAGCGTCTATTCCAACTCTTGAGCAATATGGCCGGAGGGCGCAGGGTTTCCTGTCCAGAAATGCAAGAACTCGGTGGCTCCTGTATACCTTATGGACTTCGTCTGCTCAAGCCACTAACGGGAGCATTGGAGGTTCATTGCGGCAATCTGTTTCATGGTCAGCACAATAAGTTCTATGAATTCATTGACGATAACGTGGGCTCCTATGATCAACTCAGCTACTTTTATGTGGTTCAGCCCTCCGAGTCAAGTGACCTGATTCTGTTTGCAAGGGAATGGTCCGAGGGGCAACATAAGAAGGAGTTCGAACAGATGTACACGTTTACAGACGAAAATGGCAAGGTAGTGGACTGTTCCGAGTATGGCATTGACCGTATGACCATCAGATTGGAGCCTGGAGATTTTCTGACATTTGCCGGTGGCCCAATCTGGCACATGGTGGATGAGGTGAAAGGCCACGCTGGACGGATAACTGTTGGTGGTTTCATGGGCTTTACCCATGATGATATGGAAGTTCAGGTCTGGTCTTAGGGTTTGCTTTCAAGTTAACTTACGCGGCTCACCTGATGAGTGCCATCAACCTATCGAATAACCCGGTAGGTGCAGGTATAATGCCCAGGTCATTCAATGTAACTTGGTCTAAGCTATAGCCCCACTCCCCCACGATCTCGAGATCTGTTGGCAACTGTTCGTGGTTATGTGTCAGCAGATATTCCGGTTCAGTCACATAACCCACAACCGCCCGTTTGGTCTCATCCCAAAAGTAAAGTACCATTTCAGCCCCCGCATTGGTCATGGCACAGGAGGTGGCCACCCGAGGAATCTCTGTGTTGTTCGGGTTTGAACCATGTATGGCCCGATGGTCATAAAGAATGGCATCACCAGGGTTCAATTCATAAGTCTCCATATTCTGCCAAAGCCAATCTCTGATGTCAACCGTCTGATCGGGAATATTGGGTCCTCGGAACAACTGCTTCATTCTGTGACTTCCCTTGAGTACTTTCAAAGCTCCGTTATCATCGGTTGTCGGAACAAGGGGAATCCATAGGTTGAACGATCTGTAAACCTCTTCATTCACAATGCCAAAGTCAACATGAGGACAGCTTACCCCGCCACCATTAGGCAGTTTTATGACAAACGAACCACCGAAAATATTATAGTTGTCAAAGTACTTTTCGCAGAACGGGGTGTAGATATCAATTATTTTTTCTATTGTTCTCGCCTTATATTCCTGATCGTGAGAATGCCAAACAGAATTGATGATGGAGTTATGTGTAAACTCGGGCTGATTGGCAGTATTATAATCAAAAAGCTCCTTGACCGCATTTTTGTCCAGGAAATCGCGCATCACCACTACCCCGTCAATATTCAGTTGTCGCTCCAATTCAGGATCCTTCATTATTGGAGCATGTATCAGTGGTCTTTCTTTCATGCTATCATCTTACGATTAATTGTTTCAATTTTTGAAAAAAGCCAAATTTTTCAGAAGCAGGGTCATCCTTTTTCCGAATTGGTTCTTTGTGGTCGGGTTCCTGAATCGGATAGGTGTTCATACCTTTTTTATAACGGTCGGCCCCAGTAGGTTTTAAGTTGTGATAATTACAGAAAAGATCGAACTCTTCAGGTAGCACAAAAACTTCATCTATGGTTACAAAAATCCCCGTACTTCTTCCCGGCTTACCGATCTTCTCACTTTTGAAATCCTTGAATGTCAAATAGAAGTCATCTTCCAGTTCAAGCAATTCATACTCCTTGTTCTCAGGTTGCCTTTCGTCTCGGTACGCCATGCAAAAAGGGGCTTTTTCAGGCACAGCACTCGCTGCAATACTGATTCGCGGATTATCTGTTAGATTTATGAATGAGTTATGCAGAAGTCTGATGTCAAAAAGCAGAAGGTCACCCGCCTTGATGTTAAGCGGTTGCATATAGCTGTGAACCCTATCGTAAATTTTGCTGTATGGAAGCTGATGGTACAGTGATCTGTGTGGGGGAATGGAAAAATGACTGTATGGAAGAATTCCCAATGTGCCGTTTTCAATATTTACATCGACCAATGGGATCCAAATTCCCACTTGAGAGTATTTGGACTCATCTACTTGGGCCATGTCCTGATGAACGAATAGTTCACCTGCTTCGCCTCGATATTTGGCTGCGTAATTAAAACAGGTGTACTTGTGTCCGTGCAAGAGAAGGTCAAATTTACCGGATAGCTGATCTAGCAGGTAATGATGTACTTTGCTCCTGTATTCGAGATTTTTTGAGTAGATACTTACAAAAAAGCCTCCGTTCAAAACCTCGATAGAATGGTTCTCTGAGAAAAAATTCAACAATTCCTTTCGCTGGCCGGCCTCAATGAAATCCTCAACAACTGCATAGCCCTGCTCAAATATCTGCTTGCCCAGCTCCTTGGATCGTACGATTGTATGCTCAGGTCTGTTCCAACCGACATAATCGTAATTCGAATACTCAAAGAATTTCATTGATCAGTTTTTTAAACACTCGGATCACTTTGGAACCGGTGTTGGGTGTGGTGAATGTTGTGGCAGCTATAATACTTGAGAATTCGCTCATTGGATTTGCAGTAGTACGGACAAGTACTCCGAATACAGGCGGTTGGTAAAACTCATTTCGGTAATTACTGTAACGGAGGAAAAAGTCGATGGGAACCCGGTATTCATCTACTTTTCCCCTTTCCTTGTTGGGGAAATAAAGATACGTTTCAGCTTTGGAAGCAAAAATATTGGTCATGACGGACACTCGGATGTCTCTGCTAAGATTTGAGGCAGAGGCGTGTACAAGAGCACTGTCAAATAGAACCAGCTGTCCAGCATGGACTGTTAGCGGTAAAAGGTTGGGTAAGATCTCCTTTTCATGTCCCATGATTGGCGTAACTATTCCAGCACCGCGTATACAGTCAAATCTAATGTGTGAGCCAGGAAGGACAGAAAGAGTGCCATTTGACTCCGTACTATTGACAAGTGGTACCCAAAAGGTATATGTTCTGAAGCCTTCATCGGCCCGCGCAAAATTCCAATCCTGATGAACCATGAGTTCCGAATTCGGCCCAATGCCTTTTATCTGAAAGGTGTAAACCGTACTGCGGACATCTTTGAAAACACGAGCTAACGTAGGGTCGATTATTTCCTTTATGCGGTTATTCATCTCCACCCTGTATCCTCGGTCAGGGTTGTGTTCGCATGTATAAAGAACGTCGAGCGGAATATCATCTCTACCACTATTCTGGAAATGGAAGAGTTCCCTAAGTTGTGAGAGTTCTCCCTCGTTCAATAAATCAACAACTATGTAACCATCCTCATTGAGGCGCGTCTGTAGGCGGTCATCCTGCAATATGGCTATCGGGGTATTCATGGTTTAATGGGGCTGTATAGTTCTAAGAACTCACGATGGCTGTAAGGATGCACCCTGATACCTGTCTTCATTCCAATTTTCTCACCGAAAGAGGGTGGGAGTTCGCGTTCACGTTCAAAACACTCATACTGCAACCAAAAGTTTTCTGGAACACGGTAAATGTCCATATTGCCAATGTCAGCATCTGGGCTGTCATAAAGTATCTCCAATGGAGCCGAACTATCCACAATTTCCATTCCCAATGATAGTCTGGGTTTACCAGATGTGTTCAATCCCGAAAAGTGAATTGTTGCAGGGTCGAACAGCAGTGCACCGCCCTCTTCGACCAGAAATTTTCTTGCATGTTCAATAATGTAATGTTCCGATTCTTCGAACATGTAGTGGGCCGTATGTACCCGGTAATTCCGGAATACCCGATGACTTCCTTCCAAGAAGGAGAGAGTTCCGTTAGTATCTGATGAATCCTCCAATGGAATCCATAGAACATAACTGCGGTAATTGGACTCGTCAACAATGGTAAGGTCTTGATGAATGTTAACAGCGGAGGAAGAACCGACCCCTTTGACCTGAGCAACTATGACAGGTACCTTGTAATGTTCAAATATTTGATCCAAGTAGGGTTTCAGTATTGCATGGAACGTATTATGTACCGTTCGGTAGTACGTCTTTCCATTACCGAACATGGAGACATAATATGTGCTTCGCATCATTTCATTCAATTCTGGATGCAGCCTTTGGAAGGCTGCTCGAAGTTCGGTCGTAGGAAATCGTAATGGACCGTCAATAATCCCAACGCCAAGGTCTCTTAGATTTCTTTGCGTCTTATTGTCTATAATGATCTCTCTCATTTCTTTCTCCGATGCCGTACACCAACTGACGAATGTCGCTATTTGGATTTACCTGAACCCTGACTTTTGACATGAAGGACCGTGGATTTGTCGAATCTCGCAACTGATGAGAAACCGGGCAATTTGCGAAAGGCAGATTTAATGAGCAGGTTTTCTGAAATCTGGAAATGGATAACGTATTTATTTGCCGATCGACTTCAAACTCACCTTGCAATCAAACCACCATTGATTCTGTTGAAGACAGCAGCGCGAAACACGTTATGACAGTATGTGGTGGCCAATGATGCGTCAGTAACTAACTATCGTTATGCTTAACCGTTTCACCGATCGCATTCAGCACCTCTTCGAGCAATACTGGTTTAACTTCAATTCCCTGACGTATCTCGACCGGATGATCCGTTGGAGGACGAGATTCTGATTCTTCCCTGATCTTTTGATAATAAAAAGTGAAATCATCCGCTGGTTGATGCACCTCCAATTGGTGACCAGGGCCTTTTTGAAAGTAGATATTCATCGGTGCTTCCTTCGGAATGATGGCAACTTGTGCAACAATCCGTGGTGTAACAGCTGCGTTGAACGGAGAGCCATGAATTGTGTTGTGATAAAACAGTAGACCTTCCCCCGCTGTCATACTATAGGTCGTCATATAGGGTTTTAGTTGGTCAAGTATTTGAATATAGTTGGGAAAGAGGTAGCCCGCCCCTCTGATTTTTCTTTCAATGTTATGCGACCCTTCAATGATCCACATTGCCCCATTTGTCTCATCCACATCATTCAAGGGAATCCATAGATTGAATGAACGGTATCGACCCTCATCCACAATGCTCCAGTCCTGATGTACGGGGAATGTTGTCTCGCTTCCGTTCATTTTTACTATGAATTGTTGCGAAACCGCCCGATAGTTTTCAAAGGTCCTTTCACATGCTGCTTCAATAATTTCACGAATGCCTTTGTTGACATCAAGTTTATACTTGGTGTCGTGATGCCAAATGGTCATGTGAATACCATCGTAAAGCGTAGGAGGGGCAGCTTTACCATGCGTTTGATTGTACAACTCAGTAAGCTGTTGCAATTCGTTTTCCGTAAGAAATGGAATCTTGACAACCCCTTTTGTACTCAGCTTGTCAAAGTGTTTGTTGTTTTTAAGTTTGGCGGATGTCATTCCCTATCTCATTTGTAATATTGCATGGAAAATCAACTTTTTGTATTCAACATGGTAATTCTACGCGTTTGGCAAATCTTGACCCTACTGTTGTCCCGTACAGCTGTAAAGCTACTATCTTTTATATGACCGACCACGTATGCTCCCTCGTTCGTGCGTTGTACGGCCAATGAATTCTTTCATGCCGAAGTTCATGATTTGACTCCGCCTTGGGAATGACGAACGTCAGTATCTGCTGTTGTTATTTGAGGCTCATGGTTTGGTAAGTCCCAGCTTGATCCTCACAACTGCGTGTATCAGTTTTACCAGTTCCCTAAGTCCAATCCATATCCCTATTTTGCTCTTACCGACTCGCTCACTAAATCTTATTGGAAGATGAAGAATGCGCATTTTGTAATGTAAAGCAAGGACGCATATTAACGCATCCACAACAAATCCATCTTCATTTAACAGTGTCCTGAATTTACTTACCCGAAGGCATTTGAATCCCGTTAAAGTATCTTCAATTTTATCTATTCCATTAAGATTCACGATTGACGTTGCGATTCGGTTGCCCAGTCTTCGGAAGAAAGGACGTATAAGATTGGGAGGTCTTTTACCGATGATTAGATCTGCATCCTCCGCCACAGCCAGAAATTTTCTGAGGTCAGCAGCATCATAGGTTTGGTCACAATCGAGATAAATAAGGTGTTCCTTTTGTTGCTCATGGGCAATTTCAAGAGCCATTCGAAGAGCAGAGCCCTTTCCGGAACGAGGTCTGTGAAAAACAGGGACTTGCAGATTGCGGGCTATTTCCAACGTTCCGTCCGTGGAGAACCCGTCAACTATGAAAAGCAGACTTGAATAACCGGTTTGCCGAATGTTCTCCACTACTGCCTTAACACTTTCAGCTTCGTTATAAGTTGGTAGACAAACACAGGTATTTTCAGGTATGGATTTTTCTTTCATTTTCAGTATTCGGAAATTGCAAAGCCATAGTTTGCGTTGAAGCGTGCAAGAAATTCTTGTGGTACGGTTCTATGTCTGAAGTTCTCGAAATGAAAATAATCTGTGTTCAGAGATTCGAAGTGTGTGTTGGGTGCAAAAGATTTGTACAAGTATTTGTCTGTATTCATTTTGGGGTTGATCTGGTTCTCTTTCTCCAGACAAGATAGGCTTATGATAAACTCAGGGCCGACCTCGCTTAATTGGAATGTATCCGGATGAGCTGTAACAATTAGAACTACAGAGTGACCCAGTTCGACATTGCTTTTGACAAGTGTCTCAAACTCAATGTTCATATCGATTTTGGAGAATCTGGCAGGTATGTACTTTTCATCAATAATGAAAATTGATTCATCGAATTTTCCCGAAAGTTCCTCCATAAGTTCGGTTTCATAGATGTTGTATTCGTAATGTTCAATACCTGCCTTGGTGATATTGGAGGAATAGAACAGGACCGAAAAAACTACGGCAGCTTGAATTTGTGGAAGTTTTAAAAGATCGACCGATGTCTGGTTGAGGTACAGAAAGACGCTTGCAAACATCAAAATCAGACTGTAGAAGGCACCTTCAATGTAAAATTCGACTTCGTTTGATAATGGATAATCTGCATCGTATGTTATCAGTTTGTACATGATGAGCAGCCCAAATGTAGTCGCTATGATCAGATAGATGACCAGAAACAGCAGTCTCTGAGAAGCGATGCATAATCTGACGGTGTCGATGAGCATCATCAATGGGATCAGATAAACGAGCCCCACCGTCTGTGTGCCCAGATACATGAGGATGCCGCCCATGTCAGATATTCTCGCGTTTCGGAACGCCATTAACATGGATGACATGTGGTTTCCTTCATAAGGAGCCGGAAACCAAAACTGAGAAATGACCACAAATACGGTCACACAGAAAAGCGGGACAAGCTTTTTGAGCGAGAATTCATCCAATAGATAAATCAGCATTAGTGGGGCACTACCAATCAAGACGGCAATGTGGGTTCCTTTTATCAAGATCAACAACAGGGAAATGACACCGATTTTGAGCCAACCGTTTTTTATTCTGAAACCATCGGTTACTACAGCAAAGAGGAGGCAGAAATAGACTGAAGCGTTATAAACCTGTAGGTTTTGTGCGAAAAATCCTTCCGAATGGCTGAAGAGAATGCTAATTATAACCAGTAACCCTGCGATTGGATTCCTGAAATAGAAATGGCATACAAGCCAAGTAAGGAATTTGCTGAAAACGAACCAGACTGAACTGAGTATCAGAATTGTTTTCAGGGATAAGTCCAGGGATGGTCCGATTATGAAAAAGATTCTCCATGGTATGGCACCCCATCTGAAGTAAACCGGGGTTAGCCCATTTCCGTTGAGTATCCAGGTCAGTTCCCACGCGTAATCCTGATGGACAATACACTCCTTGTAGAATACAATGGATAGCAATAGGAAATACCCAAAGAAGAGAAACCCAATCAGTCCATAGAAATCCTTAGTCCCATAGTTGCGTAGTCGGTTTAGAACTTCCATGGGAGCATAATAGTGATTCTCGGATTAAGAATTGATCGAAAATTTCAGCATGCGGCAATAGCCTTAACCAACCACATGATCGAATGCGTTTTCAGACTCGATCTCAGAAGAGGCTTTGCTGGGCTCTTTCTCAAGCCAATGTTGCTTGATCTTTCTGATCATTAGCGACATGCCCACAAGATCGGTGTTCCATCTGTTGAGAGAGGCCTCCAAGTTCTTTTTGTTGCTGGCAGAAAGCGCAAAGTTGTAGTTGATGGCCAGTCCGTTACGATACTTCCCAAACGCCTTTTCCATATCATCAACCATCCATCTGTGAACATCGTAAGTGAAACTTGCAGTTGAACCGCTAAGAATTTCTTCTCTGGTTTTGCCGTGGGCACTAGAGTGGTACTGATACGTTTTAAGGTCATTCCAAAAAACATCGAATCCCTCTTCTTCTGACAACCCTTGTTCTTGGTTGTTGATGAGGTCGTAAGCTGCGCGATAGGCGAAATCACAGATGTCTTTCCAGTTATGGTAGTTGGAAATGACACGATACTTGTGAATGACGTTATCACCAATTTCTCCGCGCTCCAGCTTTGCATAGTTTTCTGGTTCGCTGTAAAAGGCCGTCAGCTCTTCAACGCTGTCGAAAAGCTCATTTTCTGTATCTTGAGCAAACTGATCGAAGACATCCTTTACGAACGGATCATCATCGATCATTTCATACATCCTCTGAATCCAACTCCAACGAGGAATTTTCTGTGAATCGAATAGATGCAACAGTTTCTCAAACCGAAGTTCATTCAAGAACAGATTAATGATAAGATGGTACTTTCTGGCAATGATGTACTCTTCAAAAGAGAACGTGTCGCTTGAAATGATGATCTCCTCAGTTTCAAAAACCTTTTCTCCATGATGAATGCTGAAGTTCTTCTGAATCAATCTGTGTTTGGCTTCAAAACCGAATTCCTTTCTGGATTTTACGGTTTCCATTTCTGAACCCTTCAGAAGCATGGCCTGGAAATTATTGAACCGTAGAACACCAGAATTTGTAAGCCCTTCCAGTGCCTTTCTGTGAGATTCCAACGATTCTCCTGGAAGACATAAGATCAGATCGGCCTGGGAACGAAGTCCTCTTCCTTTCAGATAAACATTGATATCGTTGTATGTGCTCAGCTTGATGTTCTTGCGTTTCACATTGGTAAGAACCGTGTCATCCAACGACTGAACCGATTGCCACATGATCATGGCACCGCTAACCTGTTCCATTGCCTCAATAATGCGTTCGGGCTTGTTCTTTCCCGTAGTGGCATCTATGAACATCGGATAATCATAAAGCTTCTGCGTTTCGCCCATGTAGCGTGAAATGTCAACATCACGTTCGTACATGCCGAAATTCGGATCGGCAATACGAAGAATCTTCACATTCGGGCTGTGGCTTTTGATCCTATCGGCAATGTAAAATAGTTCTTCTCGCACACGGTTCAGTCCAAAATGGCTCACCTTCGTGTAGTAGCGGGTTCCCTGTACGCAGAACGTGCAAGTGAACGGGCAGCCACGGTTTGTCTCGTAAAGCGGAGAAAGTTTATTGTCGAAAAACTTATCCATGATGCCATTGAGCCAAGGCGATGGAATCTCATCCAATTCCTTGCTGCGCGGATTCACGTTTCCCAATTTCACGCCATCCGAACTTCGGTAAACACAATGCGAGAGAGAACCGGAGTCCTTCAATTTATCCGCGTTACAATCATTTTCAATGAACAGCTTTACAATGTCGCGGGCAAGAAAATCTCCTTCTCCAATGGCATAAATGTCTATTTGTGGATTGCTGGAAACGAATTCAATCTGGCGTTCTTCCTCAATAGCAATATTGGGTCCGCCCATAACAGTTAGCGCCTGGGGATTTCGCTCTTTAACCAATTTCAAGTACCATAGGCTCAAGGCCTCATTCCACATGTAGTTGGTAACCATTACCACATCGGGGTTCTCGTTGATAACGGCTTCGCGGAACACATCCGGATAAGCGAAGATCTGACACTCTACTTGGTCTGAAAGGTCTCTATCGATTACCGCTTTCATATAGGCAATTCCCAACGGCATCGTATCGGCAAACAGAACGCCATCACGCACATGCCGAAGGTCGGCCAAGAACACTTTCACCTTTTTCATAGTCAGTAAAGATCGTACTTTTTCAGACCTCACAAGTGCTGGTGTCCGTAACCTCGCGTTTCAGCCAATCGTTGTGTATACGTCTGATAAACATGGAAAAGGACCTTGGGTCGAACGACCATATCTTGAATGTATCCTCCAAATTACTCCGATTGGAAGTTGAAAGTTGGAATGAAATAGCCTTTGGCTGCTTCAGTTTATAAAGGTTTACATCGGATACGTTATAGTCATCTCTGGTCCAATGATCAATGTCAAAGTCAAACGTTTCGGTATGATCTTCCAGTATCTGCTCGGGAGATTTGCCTGAAACATAGGCAAACCGAATATGCTTTCTGTATTGGTTGAGAAGTTCTGCAAGTTGCGGATCAACCGCTTTATCTTCAAGCAGTCTTAGGGTTGATGTAAATGCAGTTTCAACCACTTCATTCCAATAGTAGAACAGCGCAAGTGTTCTGTATTTGTAAATGAGGTTGTCACCAAGCTCGCCTCTGTTCAGTTTTTCGAAGTTGGTCTTGTCGCTGTAGAATTCCTGTAATTCTTCCTCCGATTCGAACAGTTCCGATCTGGTTTCGGAAAGAAATCCATCGTAAACCTCTGATAGCAAGTTTGAATTGTTAACCGTTCTGACAACACTTTCGAGCCATTGCCAAGGTGTAAATCCGAAGCTTTCAGCCACCTTGATAAAACCTTCGAAACGGGTGAAATTCCAGAAGATATTGATGACCAAATGATGCTTGCGGGCGGTCAGGTAATCATCAAAGGTCAAATCCTTGTTCGCTACCACTATCTCTTCCGTATCGAATACCAATCGGCCAGCATATTTCCCATAGCTTTTTGGCAACAGGCGGAACATGGTCTGGAAATCGTACTTGCTGCGTGTAGCAAAGGTTTCCAGGTTTGATCCCTTAAGCAGCATTGCCTGAAAATTGTTCAGCTTGTCTGTTTTGGCATTGATCAATTTTTCCAACGAACTGAGATGCTTTTTCAATGATTCGCCAGGCAGCCCCAGAATGAGATCCGAACTGGATTTCATGCCGCGACCTTTGATGTAAACTTGTAACTGCTCGTAGGCTTCGAGTTTGATGTTTGAGCGCTGAATATTCTCCAAAACCTCATCATCCAAAGACTGAACGGCTTGGTAAAGTACCAAGGCTCCATTCACTTTCTCCATGGTTTTGATGATGTTGTCAGCGCGATTCTTGCCTGTGGTGGCATCGATAAGCAACGGATAATTGTACTTGATCTGCGTTTCGCCCAAGTAGCCAGCTATGTCCACATCACGGTTGAACATGCCGAAGTTCGGATCTGCAATGCGTAGCACTTTCTGTTGCGGAAAATCGGTAGAGATCTTCTTGGCGATATAATGGATCTCCTTT
Organism: Flavobacteriales bacterium; assembly: GCA_016124845.1. Classification (NCBI taxonomy): domain Bacteria; kingdom Pseudomonadati; phylum Bacteroidota; class Flavobacteriia; order Flavobacteriales; species Flavobacteriales bacterium. The sequence goes on along the minus strand of WGMW01000008.1, from coordinate 58,441 downwards.
TCAAGCCGTTCCAAACAGAATTCGTTCACCTTCTGATACCATTTGGTTCCTTGAACACAGAAAGCACAGGAGAAAGGACAACCACGGTTGGTTTCCAAAAGCGGAACGAGTTTTCCATCAAAGAACTCATCCAAAATGCCCGTGAGCCATGGAGAAGGAATGTCATCCAAATTCTTGCTACGTGGTTTTATTTCCGTGCAAACGTATTTGCCATTTTGCTTGTAGGCAGATGAATGGATCTCTTGAGACAAAAGTTTTTCCCTGTCAAAACCACACTCGACATATCGGGTAACCAGTTCAGTGGCAAAGAAATCGCCTTCGCCAAGCGCGTACAGGTCAACGTAAGGATGCGATTGCAGAAAGGCAATTCTGCGTTCTGTTTCAATTGGAATATTCGGCCCACCGACAATGATCAGGCAATCTGTGTTTTTCTGCCTTGCATATTCCGCAAAACTCATGGATAGTGCCTCATTCCATGTATAATTGGTGAGCATGAGAACGTCTGGAGCAGCCTCATTTATTGCTGCCTCAAGTTTATCCGGATAAGCGAATAAGCGACTGGTGTGGTCAGACAACCGATAATCCATGACCGATTTCATGTAGCCGATACCAAGCGGCATGGCATCAGAAGAGACATAACCGAGGTAGTTATGCCGCAGGTCGGCCAGATATATGTTCAACTTTCTGCTCAAAGTCTGCTTTCAAATTGGCTTATCTGTTCGTGGCACAGATTCAGCGCATCCTCCTGTTTCCACAAAGACCCGAAGTACCAATCGGCTGTCAATCCCATGCTTTCTTCTATTGAAAGTACTGGCCGCCAATTCAAGTGCGATAACGCCTTTTCGCAGTTCAATTTCAGAATTCCAGCTTCACGATGGTCGTTGGCATCTTCCACGTTTACCTTGGCATCCACTCCGTTCTTTCTCATCGAACTTGCCAATAATTCCACCAGTTCCAAAACCGTTTTAAAATGTAATGGATCTGGTCCGAAATTGAAAGCCTCACCATTCAGGTTTTCATCTTGATGGAGCTTTTTTGCCAAAAGCATGTAGCCGTAGATCGGTTCAATCACGTGTTGCCAAGGTCTAATAGCATTTGGACTTCTGATAATTACAGACTCATCTTCTTGCCAAGCACGGATACAGTCTGGAACAATACGGTTTGCGGCCCAATCGCCACCACCAATAATGTTGCCTGCCCGTACGGCAGCCACTCTTTTGCCGTTATTTTTCTTGAAGAAAGTATGGTAGTAAGAGCGGATGACCATTTCGGCCCCAGCCTTCGAACCGCTGTATGGATCCTTTCCTCCCAACTCATCCGTTTCGCGATAGCCCCAAACCCACTCCTTGTTCAAATAGCTTTTATCACTGGTAATACAAACCACTGTGCATGGACGCTCCGATTTTCTCACTGCGTCCAGAACGGAGGCTGTTCCGATAACGTTCGTTTCAAAGGTTTGTAGCGGTTGTTCGAACGCCAACGTGGTAATCGGTTGCGCTGCTGTATGGAAAATGATGTCCGGTCTAACCACATCAATCGCTTTCCAAAGTCGTTCATGATCCAGGATGTCTCCCTCGGTAGAATGAATAAACCTTGTAAGACCGGTCAACTTGTACACCGATGGTTCGGTAGGAATGTTCTTGGCAAAACCATGAACCTCAGCACCCAATTTCAGGAGCCAAGCACTCAGCCAAGAACCTTTGAAACCCGTATGTCCGGTAATGAATACCTTCTTATCCTTGTAAAATGATTCCAATTGGCTCATGCACTAACTCTGAGTTTCTAAAGGTATCAACACAATTGATGGAAGTTCCCAATATTTTCGCATCTGGAAGGATACAGAAATGAAACAGTCAGACAAATGTACGTGTGTTCTTCTCTGTGGTGGGCAGAGCTTGAGAATGAGATTCGATCTTCCGGCCACAAACAAAATTCTTGCGGAAGTTGCGGGCAGACCGCTGCTTCATCATATTCTGGATCATTATGATTCGCTGAAAAAGTTTGATAAGGTTGTGCTGTGCCTGGGAAATGATAGCGAGATGATAGCCGAATCCGTAAACAAGGCAGAATTGTACCAGAATCAAAAATGGGGAGATTCAAAGGTGGTGATGCTTGATACTGGAACCACTTCTACGGCTACTTACCGTATTGCACAGGCGCTCAAACATGTTGATGGAGAACGGTTTTTTGTGGCCTATGCTGATGTTCTCTCTAACGTGGACATTGACAGAATGACTGCTGAACATGAAGCGCATGACCGAGACGTGACGATGACCTTGGTAAAAGCACGCATGCCGTATGGTAGAGTAATGCTGGATGATGAGAACCGCGTTTACGATTTCATTGAAAAACCCATTTTGGAAGATTGGATCAATGCGGGTTCATTCATTATTAACCGCAGATGTTTGGAAGGAGTGGATACGAATCTTGAGTTTGAAAGCGAGTTGCTTCCAAGGATGATAAGGGAAGGACGAAAACTTTTCGGTCATAAACACAATGGCTTTTGGAAAGGTGTGGATACCTACAAGGATCTGGTCACACTGAGAACCGAGTGGGAGAAGATCAAATCTTCAGACCACTATTAATTCAGGCAGGATGATGATGAATTTTCCACCATCTCGGTGGAAGAACTCCAATTCCTTCATGATCTCATCCTTCAATGTCCAAGCCAGAATAATGAGGAAATCTGGCCGCTGATCGGGGTCTTTTAGAATTTCGGGAGAGTGGATGAAATGACCGAATGCAGGGAAATATCGACCTTGTTTTACTGGGTTTTTGTCAAACATTCCTGAAATCCGCGTTTTGTCCAGTTCGAAATATTCGATCAGCATAGTGGCCTTGCCCGCAGCACCGTAACCCATTATTGTTTTTCCTTCCGCAATAAGATTGTCAATAAGTTGAAGTGTGTCTGCTTTTGTCTCGTCAATGCGCTTTACAAAGGACCGTAACGTGTTCAATTCACTCTCATATGTTTCCTCAGATTGAAGTTTTTTAAGGCGAGAAGAACCGCCTTCTTTCTTACTGAAATAAACCCGTAGGTTGCCTCCATGCACGTTCAGAACCTCAGCATCGTTTAAGTGGAATCCGTGAGTAGAAATAAGCGAGCCGAAAGACTTTAAGGTGAAATAGGAAACATGCTGGTGAAAGATGATGTCGAATGCAGTGTTTTCAATGATCGATTTCAGGTAGGGAAATTCTGCAACTACAACTGTATTCTCATCGCAAACATTCGCCAGCCCACGTATGTAGTCGCTTGGGTCGGCAACATGAGAAATCACATTGTTCGAGAGGATCACATCGATAGGTCGTCCAAGTTCTGCCCGAACAATTCCAGATGTCTTGTAATTCCAGAATTCGCGGAGCGTGGGAATACCATCTTTCAACGCCCTTAGTGCTGGCCAAGTTGTAGGGTCGATACCAAGAACTGAAATCCCTTTCTCTTTGAATCGTTTCAGCGCGGTACCATCGTTGCTGCCAATATCAAGAATAAACGAGTCCTCTGTCAACTCGTACCGTTCAATGACCGTGTCCGCCAACTCGCGGAAGTGTTTGGTCAAAGCACTGGAAACACCAGTAAAGTAAGGGTAGTCTGGTGGAAAAAGAACGGAGGGCTCTACGAGTTCCCGAACATACACCAGTTCACATGCACGGCATCTGACCCACGTTAACGGTACTGATTCCGAAACTTCATTTGCATCGCTTTTCAGTCGGTCAGCCAAAGGAAGAGCTTCCATTCTGAAAATTTCTTCCAATTGGGCAGAGCCGCATGATAGACAGTTGTTCGAAACTTGGAACGGAACAGACATATTGCAAATCTAATGTCCGGGCCGCGATTATTGAATTCGTAAAGGGAAAGAGGCTTCTGACGATGATATGAATCACCCGGCCGGCCGCTCAAATGTTTCAGTTAAACGGTAACTTTGAAGGGTAATCATCCAACCATGCTACAACAACTGAAATCACTTTTTAAGAAGGACGCACAGGATTTCCCCTCGTTCGATGGCTCAAATTGGAAGCCTCAACCGTACACGGTTATAAAGAACCCGGAAATTGAAAGTACACTTGCCGAAAAGGGTTACTACGTTCTTCGGAATAGTGGGGATGTTAATATCTCAGAGTTCCAAAGAGTCTATGCTTCGGCCCACCATCAGAGTCCGGTAAATGGAGGTATGTTCTATACTGCCTACTCGCAGGACAGGAACTACCGAAGGAAGATCAATGTAGAACTGGGTACTGCTCTCAAAGCGTTGAATGATAGCCTGTTCGAGAATTATTATGTCACGAATAACTCGTTCATTGTAAAGTTTCCAGGAACTCGAAGTGAATTTTACCTCCACCAAGACTCAACCGGACTTGACGAATGGCGTTATTCACCATTGAGCCTTTGGATTCCTTTGCAGAACACGAATATTACCGATGGTTGTATTTGGTTGATACCAAAGAGTCATCGCTGGTTTTCGCCCTATCGGGGCATCTCTTTCAGATCCATGTTCGATGACCATATTGAGCTGTTGAAGCCCTATTTGATACCGATTGAAATGACTGAAGGAGACGTTTTACTGTTCGATGACCGCATTGTGCATCTTTCAGGTTCCAACATTGGTAAGACCTGTCGTGTTGCGGTAAGGTCGGGTATTTTCCCACGCGGGGCAGAACTGATCAGTGTTTATAGGGATGAGCAGGCGAATGGGCCCGTAGAGATCTATGCTCAGGAAGAAGATTATTTAACCGAAAATCTGAATTTTTACATTGATTGCACGGTGCGGCCAAGAACGGGTCGTAAGATCGGGGAAAGCAAGAGCGTAAAGCTGAAAATGACCGCAGATGAGTTAAGGGATCTTCTTGGTAAGGAAGCAACAATTTCTGCCGTGCAATACGAGGCCAGCCTAACTCAGGTAGCCTGTGATATAATTCAAGAACCGGTCTGACATGATGGTAACCAACGACATAGTAATTGAAAAGAAATTCAGCGATGATCTGGTAAAGTATGGCGTTGTCCGGATTCCGTTCCTGACGCCTGATGAATTGCAACAGGTAAAGGATTTCTATGCTGAGATGCATCAAGGAATGGAGCCTCCTACCATGTACAGCCGAATCCATATGACCATTTGGCATTCAGATCTTGAGTATAAGCTGAAGGTCTACGAAGGGTTGAAAGCAATTTTGCAGCCTGCCTGTGACCGTGCTTTTCAGAACTACCGGGCCATTTCACACCAGTTCATTGTAAAAATGCCCGGAGCGGAAACGGATTTTCCCGTACATCAGGATTGGAGCATTGTGGATGAATACAAATATCCATCCTTCAATCTTTGGCTTGCATTACATGATGTGGATGAATCCAACGGTGCCATGTGGGTAGTTCATGGTACGCATAATCTGAACCGCAAAGTGAGAGGCCCAGGCTATCTTTTCCCTGATTATACTGGCATTTTGGATGAATTGAGGCCAAGCATGTCGCAGTATCCGCTGAAGGCGGGCCAAGCGGCACTTTTCTATCATAGCACTGTTCATGGTTCCCCACGCAATCTTTCGAACGAACCACGCATTGCGGTGCAGGTGTCCATCATTCCAAAAGAAGCACCTTTACAAGTGTATTTCCAACGAACTCCGAACGACAAACTGGAGGTGCACCGACCCGAAGATAATTTTGCATTTGGGTACGAAAAAGTGCGGGAAGAATCGTTTACACGGCCGCCAACGGATTCGCCTGTAGAGGTAAGACCTCCGTTTCAGGTAGAACCCGTATTTATAAGTGAGGTTGAGAGGGCCTTGGTCATCTGATATTCTCAATCTTTATCCATACCGAAAGCGTATCGTTCGGTTTAGCAAGAAATACGGTTTTTCCGAAATGGTCAACATAATCAAGACCGCGCTTTCCATAGGCATCTTCGGGTAGAACTCGTACGGTTTTCGATTCTCCGGTTTTCATGCCAAGAACGGCTTTGTCAATTCCATTTATAACCTCATGATGCCCAACCACAAAACACAAAGGTTGAGGAGTTCCCGGTTGGTTTGTACCATCAATTCGTAAGTCTTCTCCGTTCTTTATTTCATATAAAATGCACACTGTATTCCTCTCTTTAGCAGCTCTATCACTGCAACCTACAAGGGCAAGTAGAAGCAGTGCAAGGAAAATAGCTTGGATTTTCATTGTCCGATAGTCTTGTATACAACTCTGAAACCATCTGGCACATCGCACATATCCAAGGGTGGTGGAGTGCTTGGTCCGTAAACGCTGTGAAAATAAATTTGAAGTTGAGCGGGGGTGTGATAGTAGAAACCGCCACCCTTGCCAATGTGGTATGGAGTTCTTTCATCCCAAACATCTTCTACCCATTCCCACGCATTTCCACACATATCGTAACAGCCAAAGCAACTTTGGGCATTGGAGGTTTGAAATCCTCCACGTAAAGAGCCGTCATAGAATCCGATAGGTGTGGTGCCAGGTTCAAATGGATCACCACTTTGATAATAGTTTGCGAAACTTCCATCAATGGAATCCCCCCAAGGAAAACGGAAATTATTTGATCCTCGAGCCGCTTTTTCCCATTCGGCCACGGTGGGCAAATACAAACCGAAATAATCACAGAATGCTTTGGTTCCATACCAAGTAACTCCAGTTACCGGATGGTTAGCGAACGAGGTGTCTAAATTCAATGTCCCTGAAGAATAAGTGATACGGTTGTCAAATAATTTGATGTGATAATCATCTTCCGGGATAAGAGAATCACCTTTATAGTGATACAGGAGGTTGGAATCAGTGAGGACAAGAAAGCTGTCTGAAAGGGCTTGCTTCAGAAAATGGAAGTATTGTCCGTTGGTGATTTCAAAGCGTCCGATCCAATAATCGTATTCGAGGTTCCTCGAATCACATTGCAGTCCCGCTTTGTAGGTGCCTCTGGGAACAAATACCAATTCAATGCCTTGAATAACAGTATCTTTGACGTGATTAAAATCTACCCTTCCAATCCCTGATTTCACTCCTTCACAAGACATGAGAATTATTAGAGAGATCGCTATTGCCGCTACCTTGTTCATATTCTTTTCGTGCTCGGATAAAGATACCAAGATGAAGGAAAGTGATGCTACTTCTGAACAGAAGATGGTTGGCGTCCATTCTGCGTTTTATGACGGTTCCGGACGCTGGATTTCAATTGCAACCACTGATGGTAGACTGATACTTGCGGATAGTCTGCTGAATGTCATAAAGACCGTGAATGCTCATGATATTCGGGTTTCTTCCTCATTTTTTGGATTGAACGATAGCTGTATCATAACTGGTGGAAGTGACAGTTCACTGAAAGAATGGAGTGTTCCCGATCTCGGTTTGATGCAAGAGATACCTATTGATTTCAGCCCTTACACCACGATATACGGCTATTCAAAAATTGTTAGTTGTGGAAGTGGTGGTGGCGTAGTTATCTGGGATGGATTGAAGAAACAAGGACAACAAGTTCAACTGGAAGATGATGGGGCCAATTATATCTTCTTTGTGCACGCGGACACGACTGTTGTGGTGTCTTCTGGACTCCATGGCTATGAAGTGGACATACCAACGGGAGTGGTCAGTAAGCGTTTTGCCGGTCACAGTGACAGGGTCTATTGTATAATGCCAAGCAATGATAAGACCAGAGTTGTCACTTCTTCGGCCGACAGCACGGTGAGGATTTTTGATCGGGGCACCGAACGATTGCTGTATACGTCACCTAAATTGGATGGGAGAGCTTATGTGTCGTGTTTCAATCACAATGATGATCTCATTGCGGCCTCCACATCTTCTGGGAGCATCTATTTCTTGGACACCACATTAACCGAGGTGAGAATGAGAATCGATGCTTTCAAGACACTTATCAATACCATCCATTATTCTCCCAGCGGTGATCATATGGTGGCCGGAAGTGAAGGTGGCGGTGCCAAGATATTTGACACCAGAACCGGTGAGTTGCTCCATTCTCTCAGTTACTGACACCATAAACCGTGGCCATTGCTTCCTTATAGTTTATCAACGGGGCTGAGCAGTTTCCAAGGTCGTAGACTCTGCCCATTCCGTCCATTCTTTCCGATTTCCAATACCCTTTGGAACATTCGTCAAAACTGAGTCGATACACTTCAGTTCGAATGAACTTGGGAGGCTCATCTTCAAAGGGATTCTTTCTTAGAAGTTTCGTCACATGCCCATTATTTGAAAATAATGCATTGACAAAATTGCAACTCCAAGCATTTTCCAGTGTGTAATATGGGTTTAGTGGGTTGTGCCTGCAATTGCTTTCGCTAAGGGTCTCGTAGAACATAAGATGATCGAGCCGTGGGTAATATGGAGCGAAGAATCCTATTTGGTCGGTTTTGCCCGAAGGAAGAAATCTGAATTCGTAATCTTTCCATTCTTCTCCATTTATACTTCCTGAGAACCGAAGTTCTCCATGGTACTTCGGTATGCCTTTGAAAACGCCATATGGATTACAAACACGCCAATAGCCGATCCATCTGAAGGGTTCATACAACACGTTGAGAACCTTTGAATCGGTTTTCCATGTGTTGAACATGATATTGAGATGATTCTGCGCAGAATACGGAGTAGGCTCAAAGACGTAGATCGAGTAAAGCACTTGCCATGCGATCTGTGCTGACAGGATCCAGGCCAGAAATCTTGGAATCCCGAATGTGGTTTTGGTGTCTTTCCAGTTCAATTTACGGAACCAACCAAAGTCGTCATCCTTTAGAATTGTGAGGGCGGCAACAATGGAAAGCACATTGAAGTACCCGTAATTGCCGTTCAATTGAATTAGAACCGAGATGGCAACGAACGTCCAAAAGCTCAGTTTTCTGAGTTTCTTACCACCGAAAACAGCAAATGGAATGAACACCTCACCGATGAAAAGTCCGATTTCCGCAAGCCATTTCATAATACGGGGAACCTGATGAAAATAGTAGGCCACAGGCGTTGGCATTGGTTGCGCCTGAAAGAAGGTGTCGAAGAATTCGAAATTCACCCAAACGGAGGATGGCATGTAGAATTTGTTGACACCCATGCAGAACCATAACCGGAAGTTGAGCATCAGAAAACTGAAGTGAACCAGTTTGGGGACGTATCCACGATATTGAATAAGATACGTGGAAAAGAGTGCGAGGAATCCGACTTCGGCAAGGAACAGGTCGATGATGATGATCAGGAAATCTCCACCGATGGAGGTTACTGAAAGGAAGGAGATCCAGGCCAAAAACGCGCCTAAGAAGACATGACGCGTGAGCAGTAAGAGCAAAGCTCCGAGTACTCCAATTCCAAGAATAATGTAAAGTGAAAGATCCGAAGGATAGAGGTGATAAAGTGACGGAAATTGGAGCAGACTTCGAATTACTCCTTGGTCGGCATAGGACATTTCAAGCAATCCTTTGGCGGGAAGAAGCCCATTCGACCCGATCAGCGCATCAACCTCATACAGAAGTGGGACAAGTGCCACCATGTAAACCAGCCCAAGGGATTTGTGAAAAAGCCGAAAGATGCTTTCCGTTTGTGACGGTGCTGCCGCCCAATTTCTGAATCGTTCAAGAAGCATTGCTGATTTCTTTGAACAGCATCTCCTTAGTGTAGGTCGTAGTTTCAAAATCAACCACTTTCAGAACGTTCCCTGTGGGCACCGGTTTGCCAGGACGACTGAACTGCCAATAGCGGTCGTCAACCTCGATCAATTCAACCTTTCCGTCCATTTTTTTGCAGTAAATGGCAGATGCAGCGTTAGGTATGGCAAGGCAATGAAAAATGAGCCTGTCGGTGTCAGAGTGGTTGGCCGGAGATCCATGAACCAAACTGTCATCAAAGATCAGAACCTCTCCAACATCAACATTCACCGGAACCATCCCGTAATCTTCAATCCGCTGAGTGATGCTCAAAGGTGGCCACCAGATATCTCCATTTCGGAATTTCTCAAAACGACCATGGCTGCGTGGTTTGAAATGAAGCGTTCCGTTAACTTCATTCGTGTCTTGTAGCGGAGTCCAAATGGAAAGCGAGGTGAATTTTTCCTCATCGACAGTGGTCAGATTCTGGTGTGGGCTGATGAATCCTTCACCCGAAGGTTTATTGAAGATGCTTGTTTGAATGATCCGATGGCCGTATAGAAGTTCGTTAACCAATGGTTTGAACAACTTGGAAAGATGTTTCCAAACTACGGTCTTATATGTTTGGTCAGTATCTAGAAACGTGCTATGAAATGTGACGTTATTGTCTGGGTTCTGTTTGCCTTTCAGTGAGGATGATTCGCTTTTTAGCTCAGTCATGATCTCCTTAAGGGTTGCATTAAGGAGGTTCTCATCAAAGAATCTAACCTTGATAAACCCGTGCTCCAAAACCTGTTGGTTCAGGTCGCGGTCTTTGAGCATAAGAGATTTCATCGTAAATTCTATCAGGACCAGATGTAGTATTTGCCCGGTTCGGTAGTTTCAGCTACAAAGCCTCCAAGCGTTATTCTGCTTTTGCTCCCTCTTACTTTTTCCACCCTGTGCCACACGTTACCACCGGCAAATAGAAGCAGATCACCCTCATTTGGTTTTATCAGTTGTCTGGCAACGGTTTCACTGTCCACGTCTATTTCATTCCGGTCCATGTCTATCACAACTGTCGGATTCTCCCGGTACTTTACTGAATTCCAGTTCAGGTCGAAACAGCAAAGTTCTCCTCCTTCATCCGGTTCTTGCAGCGTGATGAAATAACTCAACTTGTTGTTTGTTATATCCATCAGCTTCAACCAATTGAAGAAATCAGGGAACTCCTCAAAAAATAGATTCTCGCAATGAACGATGAGTTCTCCGTTGCCGGGATAGAGTTCTCTGAAGTTGAATGGTACCATCGGTTTACCGGCATCTGAGTTGTATATCGGCCTAACTGTTTCAAACACTTCGGTCATTTCGAGCAACTGGCAGAGTTTGCTCAGAACGTCAACACCGAAACGCTGGCGTTGCTCATCCATCACGTCACCTGCAATTTGGAGGTAGTCTTCAATGGTCATAAGCCCAGCGGCCTTCATCTGTGTGAACTGTGCAAAACTGAGAGGGAATGAGGTGAAACCATCGTTCACCTTGGTTTTCTTGCTGTCTGGTATGTTGTTGAATGTGTGAAGTACCGACATCACTTCTTCATTGCTTAGAAAACCTTTGACGATAATGCCGGTAATGCGCTCTTCAAGAAGGTCTCGGATCATCGTGTCATGAATGGCCTCGCCCTTGAAAACAGTCTCAAATGTGAATAATGTATCTATCATATCAAGAAGCGGAGCAGGGCAATAAGTGGAGGCAAATGGTAAACAAGCCGATCGGTTTTCTCTTGCACAAAGGAAAGAAGTACAAGGTATATTATGGCACTTCCATTGAAATTCCAGTTTCTGAAGGCTGCATCAACCAATACGAGACTGACTAAAATCATCTTCGTTAAATTTGGACCGATTGTATTGGGAATCGTTCGGGTGCCATTATTCAGGTCAACCGACATATCTCTGATGTCCCAGAATATCTCTCCGATCATCACATAGATCATGAGTGAACTGATGGGTTCTATCACCTCATTGTCAGGCATAGCATACCTATTTAGTAAGAATGCCTGAAGACCAATGGGCATGGCATAAATGAGCACGGCAGAGTATAGGTTCTTGATTAGTAAGATGCTCTTAACACGTTTACTGCGATAAATTCTCAGTGGATAGAGAAACGTGATAGGTAAGAGGATAAGCCAATACTTTACATCAAATCCACCGGACAGATAAATCGCTAGCGAAGCGAACGTGAGAGTGGCAACGAGCCCATAAAGGAATTTGGCCTGATTGTCTGGCACATACTCATCGGGTTGCGCAATTCGGTCGATGTGTCTGTCATAAATGCGGTCGAAAAGAAACAGAGCAAAGTGCCAAAGGGTAAAGGAAATGATAAGATGATAATTGAGCGGGCTGCCAATCCTGAGGTTATTGTAAACCAAGAGGAAGTAGTAAATAAGCGATAGGTGAATCCTATACCGTACGAAGTTGAATAGGATTCTTCGAGACCATTGGTAACCCACCATCAGAACTCTCATGCTATACGGTCTTTTTTCCAATTCAGTTGAGGTCGTATAGGAACGGTAGGGTTCTGATTCCAGAGCTTTTCAGTTTCCCATTTGTCGGGTCCTATCTCAAAATTAACAGCGGCATCTATTTTCAGAATGTCCTTAACGCCATTTCCGAAGGCGAGGTCCACCATGTATTTTCCAACGTTCAATAGGTTTTTAGGTATGGTGAAGCTCACCAAATACCTTCCAACAGGTTCGTTTACCCGTATAAAACTCTCACGGTAAATGTCGCAATCTGTCAGCGCGTTTCCGAAGTTGTTGCGTATGTAAACTACTAGATCCGCCACTTCTGGGGTTTTCTTAAGATATACTACGTTTACGGTCACATCTTCACTAACCTCGAAACGAGGTTCTGACCTGTTTAGAAACACTTTGACCAGCTCGATCTCGGCATTGGCCAGTACAAGATTGTTTTGCGACTGGCTTTGGTCAATATACTTCGCTATTGCATCATCCACTGTGCCGTCAAATACCAAACGGCCGTGTTGGAGCACAAGACAGCGGGTGCAGTACCGCGCGATTTCTGTCAGCTCATGACTTGCCATAATGATACACGAAACAGCTTCGAGGTGATGCCGAAGCAGGTCGTCAGATTTTTTTCGGAAAAGGATGTCTCCAGCTGAAAGCACTTCATCAAGCAACAGTATCTCAGGTTTTACCGTTCTGAAGATGGAAAAAGAGAGCCGCAGCATCATTCCCGAACTGAAGGTCTTAACTGGTCGGTTTACGGATTCACCGAGTTCAGAGAAATCTACAACCTCTCGGCATGCCTTCTCCAGTGCGGTTTTAGGTATTCCTAGCACTCTTAGTTGCATTCTGATGTTCTCCGTCCCAGTAAGGTCTGGGTGTAACAGAGAGTCAAAATGGCTAAGCGACAAAACTTCACTTGAGAGAGTAACACGTCCGGAACTGGGTCTCAGATGCCCAGACAGTATCTTCAGAAGAGTTGACTTTCCTGAACCGTTCAGCCCGATGAGACCGACCCTGTCTCCTTCGAAGAGATTGAAACTCACATCCTCAAGGGCATAAATGGCAGACTTGTTTCCTTGTTGGTTGAGAGAATACTGTTTGCATAAGCTCTCAACCTTGATGCTTGTAACTCTATTGGATGCCATTATCAGTTGAGAATCAATAGTCGAAAATCATTTTATTCTGCCATTTACAAGTTTGCCAAGCCCAGGCTGGCTGTAAATGGCCGTTTGTATCATGTCATCTATTCTTTGGGCGTCCTTTGCCCCAGATATGACATGAGGATTGACCACAAACCCCTGATGATAGGAGGTTAGCAGCGTTTTGACCGCGAGGGTGTCAACGAACTGTTCTCTAAAGTTCTTTTTCATGCACGGACGGTCGGTTTCACATGCGAAGCACCGGGTAAATTTCTTTTTAATAACCGAATCTCTCACGGTCTCCACCTTAGACCAATACTTGAAGCATTCCGAATCAAGTCGGTAGTTTTTCTGAAGGGGCGGTTTGGGCAACTTGCGTTGGTCGATAAGCATTTCGGCAATCACTGTGTCTGCGGATGTGCGCACCTTCAATTCGCCTTTTCCTACTTGGGTTATCAGGTTGATAAGGCCCAACGGATGACCCGCTTCGTCCTCTACCCAATAGTTCTGTATAGGGTCGAACATGAGTAGTTGGCCGTTCACCTTTACCAGTACCAATGAACGGCTCAGTGCCATGTCGTCAAAACCGAAACTGAATATATAAGCGTCAACTCCATTGTCAACCAAGATCTTTGCCATTAGACTGGCCACTTGCCCACAATCCGCAATTCCACTATCATGCTCGAAAATTTCAACGACCCGGTCTGCATCGATCCTATCGAAGGGAACATCCAAAGTGGCCATGATCTTTTCGTTGTCCAGCAAACCTGCATCCGCTGTCCGCGCCACATAGTACATTACGTCCTTTACGTACTTCAAAGTATCTTGCCCGTTATTGAACTTGGGACATTTTTGGCACAGGATGGTCTTTTCTTGGGGTGTTACAGTGTCCGTCTTATTGCTGGTCTCGCATCTGGTAAGGAGCATACCAGCCACACTTAGCACCAACAGGGTGCCGAGACCTCTTGCTTTTGTAAATTGAAATGGTTCTTTCAAAGTTCTTGTATTCAAATTCTTAACCGAAACCCTAACAGAGGCTTATCTGGCGTTTGCATCAAAGATATGTCAAATAGGCTTCGTACCATTGTAGCAGAAGTTGAACCCACCAAGTTTAAATTCCTGTATCATGTCTTCAGCTAAAATGGCGCGTCTGAAAGAATGGTGGAGGCCGAAGGCAGGAACCATTCTTTCATTGCTATTGTTTTACCTGTCGGCCAGAAATTTGCCGTTCAACTTTGCGGTGCAATTGCTTTTCAGTTCTGTCGTCACGCTCTGCGGCTTTGGGCTAGCCACATATTTCCTCAACGATTGGGCAGATATTCCGTCCGACCGCAAAGCTGGTAAAACGAATGCAGTTGCCGACCTGTTGCCGTGGACGAGGTTGCCCATTTTTCTCGTTGTAATAGGTTTTACCATGGCCCCATGGTTTCTGTTCTTCCGGTCGGATTCTTTTAGCAAAGTGCTTATCGCATTGGAATTTATGCTGATATTCCTATACCCTTTACCTCCTTTCCGTTTGAAGAACCATCCTCGAGCAGCCATGCTTGCCGATTCTCTCTATGCGTTTACTGTGCCAACTGTCTTGGCGTGGCATACGTTCGATCTTATGGTGCTGAACAGAGTTGTGTCGAATTTGCAGCCGCACTTGGTATTTCTCGCAGTATGGATGACCATGCGTGGCCTCCGTCAGATTGTAAATCACCATGTCCAAGACCGTGAAAATGACCGTGTCAGTGGTACACCGAACCTTGCTTTACGAATGGAGATATATAGGATTCGCGGTATGGTGGGGCGGATTATTTACCCTGTTGAATTTGTCTCATCCGTAGGATTCTTTCTCTCCTGTTGGGAGTTCTCTGGGTTATTTTCGATTGCTTTGGCGTGTGGGGTCGTTATTCTCGGAATACCGCTGCTCCCTATCAAAAGAACCGAGCTGTGGTTCGATGGCATTCCAACAGATAGGCTCACGTCCTATTATCTTGGTGTGTTTTCGTTATTGCTTCTCTCTGCTCATGATGCCCGATATTTAATTGTCCTTCTGGTCTTTCTTTTTCTTTTCTCCAACCTCATCAAGCACCCGATATGGGTTCCGTTGAAGCTGTGGTCTTTTCGCACGCTCTCACACCCTTCCAATGTTCTGTCCCTATCTGCCAACTGGTTGGTTTACTACTTCAGAAAGTGGTTTCTGAATTGGAGTGAAGAACGCAATTGGGGAGTTCATTACGCTAAGCACCTTGAGGACAAGGCGATTGAAGCGCGTAAAAAACGCGGAACTATTGCCATTTTCAATCAGAACCTGAAAAAATACACGGAGACGTTCGTTCAGGGGCACATCGGCCAATTGCCCTATCATGTCATCCAGCTCTATGGCTGGCCATCTCCAATGTTTTTACTGCAACACGGAAACTTGGTTTCAGATAACCGATATCTGAGGTCGCTCATTTACAATTGGTGGGAAACATTGGCACTTGATGCCCGCATTGGTGAAGACCGTTTGTTGTGCAGAAACCTGGTTGACAAGGAAGTGTGCCTGATGGTTGCGGAATTCGGTACAATGGGTGCCAGATTGACCAACGTATCAAGGTTGACCGGCATCCCTATGATCGTCATATTTTATGGCTACGATGCTTGGCATTCCAAGGAATTGCTTCAGAATGAGGCAGAATATCAGGAAATGTTCAGGCAGGCTTCAGCGGTGGTTGGCGTAAGCAGAGATATCTGCGGACAGCTTCAGCGGTTAGGGTGTCATTCCTCTAAGATATTCTATCTTCCATGTTATGTCGATCTGCAACTGTTCAGTCCGGTAGAGAGAGACTTTTCCAGAAAGGTGATCCTTACCGTAGGACGCTTCTGCGTTACAAAGGCTCCCAATCTCACTATCCTTGCTTTCAATGATGTCCTGAAGCGTCATCCCAATGCCGAACTTCGCATGGTGGGTTTGGACGAGGGTAATGGCATCATGGAGTCGTGCAGATCCTTGGTGAAAGCCCTCGGAATTGAGACCCAAGTTGAATTTCTGGGATCTTTGGACCATGAATCAATTGCACAGGAAATGAGGTCTGCAAGCCTTTTCGTACAGCATTCGGTAACTGCTCCCGAAACAGGCGACCGGGAAGGTACCCCCGTGGCCATTATGGAAGCCATGGCGTGCGGCATGCCCATTGTTTCTACCAAGCATGCTGGAATTGAAGATATGATACAGAATGGCCAAACCGGTATTCTGGTCAACGAGTTTGATTACCTTCGAATGGCCGAAGAGATGACAGCTCTTTTCAACCATCCGGAAAAGATGCGTGAATTGGGCGATGCTGCGGCCGATAGCATTAGGTCCAACGATTTGGTCAGAGAACATATTGAAATATTATCGAGGTTAATAGACCTCCACAAAATCAAGAGATGAAGAGAGCAGTAGTATTGGGTGCAGGAGGCTTCATTGGAGGTCATTTGGTGAGACGATTGAAAGGTGAAGGTTATCACGTACTTGGAGCCGACCTGAAACTCCCCGAATATTCCAAGACCGTTGCGGATATGTTCTTTCATGGAGATTTGAGAGATGCATCGTTTGTTGAACAATGCATACCCGAAGAGACCGATGAGGTTTATCAGCTTGCGGCAGACATGGGTGGTGCAGGGTACATTTTTACGGGCGAAAATGATGCACACGTCATGCACAACTCGGCCCTTATCAACCTTCATGTTGCCAACGAGTGTGTAAAGAAAAGGGTAGGCTGCGTGTTCTATTCCTCATCAGCCTGTGTGTATCCGGAGCGCAATCAACTTGACCCGGACAACCCAAGATGTGAGGAGAGCTCAGTTTACCCAGCCGAGCCGGACAGCGAGTACGGTTGGGAAAAACTCTTCAGCGAGAGATTGTATCTAACGTTTGCCCGTAACCATGGACTTTCGGTGCGAATTGCAAGATTTCACAACATCTACGGTCCGGAAGGAGCTTGGAACAATGGAAAGGAAAAGGCTCCAGCCGCTATATGCCGAAAGGTTGCCGAAGCAGGCGATAATGGTACGGTAGAAATATGGGGAGACGGCAAACAGACGCGTTCCTTCCTGTTCATAGACGATTGTTTGGATGCGGTGAGGCTGATGATGCAAGGCGATTTTGTGGGGCCTGTGAACATCGGGTCGGAAGAAATGATATCAATCAACGATTTCACGCGCCTCATTGCCAAGGTAAGTGGCAGGTCGGTCAACATCAAGAACATCTCGGGCCCAACTGGTGTGCGAGGCCGTAGTTCTGATAATGAACTCATCCGAGAACGGCTCGGATGGAATCCCAAAATATCCCTTGAGGAAGGAATAATCTTGACCTACAGATGGATAGAGAAGAATGTGAAAGCGTTGAACAGAAAATCACGGGTTTACTGACGGGATTCAGTTCTGCAGCCTTTCGATCGCCTCATTCAACAATCGGTCGATCTTCGGCCAATCTTCAGCTCCATCCATACAGCCCACTTTCAGCAGGTATCCTTGATGGAACTGCCTCAACGCGGTATCGGTACGCAGCTTGGTCTCAAACAGTTCGATGAAACTGTCGCATCGTTCGACCATGCATTGGTAGCAGCGGTTAACCCTGAATTTGAGCAGATGTTCGCGTATTCTCACCTCATCATGGAACTGTACTCGGCATCTGGGGTCTTCCTTCAGCGAATCAGCATTTGCCATGGCCATCATCAGTTCCTCATCCACCAGCATATCAGCTACAACAGTATCCTGTGAGGCCATCATTCTAAGGTCGTCTCTGCTTGCCGATTCCAATAGGGTGAGAATATCCAAGTGACCGCCCTGCTCATCCAAAAGTGAATAGTTGAGAAAAGGATCATACACGTACAGCTTGCCTGATAGCTTTACCAGGACCACAGTATGGGTGAGGTTCGTACAAGCAAACCCGAAACTGTAGGTATAGGCATCGATGCCGTTGTCAAGAAGTATTCTTACCATGAGTTTTGACGCCATCGCACAAGATATGACGGCATTGTCATGATCAAACTCATCCAACAACTGCTGTGGATACAACTGAGCAATAGAAAGCTTTGCCAGACCCTCAAGGATCGGATTGTAAAGAAGTCCGTCATCCGCATATTCGGCCACAAACCTCCTTACTTGTTCTACAAATTGTAACGAGTCCTGACCTTGGGTCAATATAGGCTCCTGGGTATGCATTGACCGGCTTTGAAACGCAAATGCTTCAAAACCGGGAAAACGGGTCATGAAAAGAATAACGAACAGAGATCCTGTCATCATCGACCTCATCCAACTTCTCCAATCCATTCCCGCATCTTTAAAATACCGTTGCGAAGGTAAACCGACAATGGATTCGGGCGGAAAGTGAAAAAAAATAAATCTGTCCTTGCCGACAGCTGTAGTATCTGGCCTATTCGAATTTTCAAGCCGGTGAAACACTTAACCACTGTGGACTGGAAGTCCACAGTGGTTAAGTCAACCCTTCGGTTATGGGATTGTTCAGCAACCCTCTATCTGCATTGGTTGCAACAAACCTTCTTACCTGATCCGCAAATTGCAAGGTTTCTTGGCCGATTGACAGACGAGGTATCCTATGATGTGCCGGACCAGAATGGAATGGGAATTCCCCAAGACGACAAAATCGGACCAGCATGAATGCAAGCAAAAGAAGCCCCGTTAAGGCCGCTAACGCACCGGCACTTGTAAACATCATCATGTCGGCATAGTAACTATTTGATGTTGAGACAACAGCCGATCCGAAGCGACAGAAAGGCTTAATGTGTTTGCTTTTTGTGCTATATTGTGTTACCAATTGAAGCCTCTGGGCTTGGTGTGATTCGAATGAACTGCACCGGATTGATAAATTTACGACATGGCAGATTTCAAGAAGGTATTTCAGAAACACATCCAGGGCAGAAAGATTTTCGATAAAGATTCGGTTGACAGTAGCAAGGCTTTCTGCATGCTGCCCTGGGTCCATCTCTATCTTTCACAAAGAGGTACAGTTGTTCCGTGCTGTGTAACCCCTTGGGATGAGGACCAAGCGTTGGGGAATATTAACAAGGTACCGCTATCTGAGATCTGGAATGGCAAAGAAATGAGGAAGCTGAGAGCAAAGATGTTACAGGACCGCAAGGATGAGCGATGCTGGCAGTGTTATCAGAATGAGCAAAATGGGCTCAGAAGTCACAGAAAGACGGCCAATTTCTGTTATAGTCACAAATTGGACTGGGTGAACAGTACGAAGGCAAACGGATACGCAGTAGATGCAAAACCGATCTATTGGGACATTCGCATATCCAACCTATGCAACTTCAAATGCCGCATCTGTGGTCATTTTGCCAGCAGTAAGTGGTACGAAGATGCCAAAGCATTGGGCGAGACCTCATTTCCGCACCGACTGGATTACAGCATGGACGACTTTGATGATGTGCTGGGTCAACTGGGCCAATATGTGAATGAGGTGGAGGAGGTTTACTTTGCTGGAGGTGAACCCATACTCATGGAAGAGCATTACCGAATACTTGACCTGCTGTTGCAGAACGGCAAGAATGATGTGAAGTTGCGCTACAGTACCAACTTCTCAGCCACCGGATTAAAAGGACGTGATCTGTTCCAAGATTGGAAGAAGTTCAAAGATGTGAATTTGCATGTGAGTTTGGACGGATCTAACAAAAGGGGAGAATTACAGCGCAGCGGTCAGGTTTGGGAGGAGGCCGTGAAAAACCGCGAGCGGCTGCTAAGAGAGTGCCCGCATGTCGATTTCATGATCACATCGACACTGAACGTGTTCAACGTGTTTCATCTCCCGGATTTTCATCGGGAATGGGTGGAGAAGAAATTGATCTACGTGGATGATTTTCTGCCTCATGTGCTGTTGCATCCCAAGATATACGACATCAAGATCCTACCGAAGCAGCTCAAGGAGCAGGTGGTGGAAAAATATCGGAAGCATCTGGACTGGTTGAAGGGATTCTCGATTGATGCCCATGTAAAACTTTACGTTGTTATAAATGAATTCGAGAAAAGCATCGATCACATGAATTCTGAAGATCTGAGCCACCTGATCCCTGAGTTCAGAAATAAGACGAAGGAACTGGACCGATTGCGCAATGAAGATGCAAAAGCAGTTTTCCCTGAACTAACGCTACTGTTTGAATGATGTACCGTCTGGTGGCACGCGACCTTTGTAAATGGTCGGTAATTGTGGCTCTGCTTTCTCTTGGTTCGGTCATGTGGTTGTGCCATGAGGTTTGGAACAATGCATTCATGGGTTCGCACTGGAACCTTGGCTGGTTGCTTCAAGGTACGCCACAGCAATATCAACAATGGTTCCCTCACTACCATGACCTGGCATTTTGGGGAGTCCGCTCTCTACTCATTGCCGGCTGCTTGGCGGTGCTTGCAATGGTTTACCTGCTCTTCAGGAGATGCAAGATCAGGTCCTTGTTCTCACCCACCGAACCGACCAAACTGTTTCCGACTCTTTCTGATAATTTGGACCATAACCTCAGGTATTTGACCGCGGCCGTGCTTCTGAGTCTTTCGGCTTTCCTGCTGCTCTACTTTGCTGTAAGGACCGGTGTCATTTCTTCGGGAGACACTACATTTCAGGATCAACTTGTGGTTTCACGGGCATTTGCCCTATCGCTAATTGTCCTGATCGCCCTTTCCGTAACAGTAAAATGGAAGAGTTTCGTGGGTTTGTTAAAAAGATTCTTCCTTGTGGCGGACACGCCCTACAACCTGGCCATGTTACGCTTCCTGTACTTCGGGTTCATGGCCGTAATCTGTTGGTTTTACCCCGATCAACATAGCGCGTATTTCGATATCAAGCCGCAGGGCTTGCCGTATATGGATTGGTACATCAAAGTTGTCAATCTCACACGGGAGCAGTATGTAATGATCTGTAAGACCACATCCGTGGTCAACCTGTTCATTTGTTTGGGATTCCTTACCCGTCCGATGTTGCTGTTGAACGCCATTTTGATCTTCGTGGTCATGGCCACGCCCAACTTCTACGGCAAACTGTTCCATGAACATCTTTGGATATGGATTCCGTGGATACTGACGTTCTCGCCATGCTCCGATGTACTGTCAATAGATGCCCTGATGAGAAAATGGTTCGGAAAGCAGATCGAGATACCCGTCTCGGTGGCCTATGGGCTGCCGATACGTCTTATCTGGATCACCTTGGGAGTGGTGTATTTCTTTCCCGGGTTTCAGAAACTTTGGATTGCCGGATTTGATTGGGCGTTGAGCAACTCCATGCTCAATCAGATCTATGTAGAGTGGCATCAGCACTATGGCTGGCGTTCCATGCTTCCGGTAGAGCGATTTCCGGGGATGGTCAAAATTGGCGGTCTCTCGGTCATACTTTTTGAGATGGCCTACATATTCCTGCTACTGACCGATAAGACCCGATGGGTGGCGATCTCAGGAGGGGTCATCTTCCATACGTTGACCGGACTGACCTTGCGGATCTGGTTCCCATCGGTACTTGGCATGTATGTCTTTTATTTCAACCTGGGGCGAGTGTTCCCGAAATGGAGGGCCGCTTCAGGCCATACTGTTTGTTTCAAGCTCGGATTACAAAGTAAACTGATGATCATGGTCACTTCCATTTTGTTCTTTTTCAATTCCATCTTCGGTTTCGCTGCGATTTACAGCTATCCGTTCACATCTTTTCCGGGTTACACGCGCATTTACGGTGATGAGCTGAAGTTCGTGATCATTGAAATGAAGAATGAAGAAGGGGTGTGGGTAAATGTGGACGATGCGCTCAGTCGAGCTGGGTATCGGAGAGAAAGCGACACGCCCTATGAGGATGCGATCATCAACGCTCACAACAAGGGCGGTTCGGTGGAGAGCGAGGTGGTCACCTATTGGAAGTTGCTTTGCTCCAGCGTTCCGGAAGTAAATCGCGCGCGCGCCTACCGATTCAAGATTCGCTCTGAACCGTTGCATCCGGACAGGTCGGGTGAGGACGTTCCTGAAATATTGATATTTTGGTCCAGCGAACAGGAGTGTAACTGAATACTTTCGCCCAGATATCGGATGACTTGAATGACAAAGACCGGAAAACTGACACGTGTACAGGTAATTGCGGTTCTTCAGTTAATGCTTGTTGCTGGAGTAACGGTATCATTGCGGCTCTGGTGTTCAGAGATCAGGGTCTTCCAAACAGACCTTTGTTGGTTAACGGGTGCCGGTTCTCACGAACTCGAACGAGGTTTTCCGCATTGGCATTGGTTGGTCTATATCTTCATGCGGGGGCTGAGATTCGGATTCCTTGTCATTTCATCGATACTTCTCATAGTGACATTTATCGGCAGGCGATTGAAGCAGAACTTGATACTGTCGTTTTTTTCCTTGTGCTTCACACTCCTATTGGCCGAGTTCGGCCTGAGACTCATCGGTTACAGACCCGGCCAGTTCACCTATGACCAGTGGTTCCACCCGGTAGATTCGGTCTATGCTCTCAAAGGGTTTATCACAGATCAGAACGGAATATTGAAGGTGGATACGTTAATGGTGAATGAGCTGGGGGCCCAGAAGAAGCACTTCAGTGCGTTTTGGGGTACCGATTCGTTGGAAAAGAGATATGCCGGAGACCTCTTGGCGTTGCTTACCGAACACTGGTCAACCTATCCTTGGTACGAAACATATAGAGAGAATTGGAGGCAAAACGTGATTCTCGATGATGACATGCGCGCTCAATTGATCGGGCAATACATTCAACATCCCATCAATCAGGACGGTTTTTACAGCATACCCTTCGATACGGCAACTTTGAAAGGGCCAAGAATATTGCTGTTGGGAGATTCCTTCACTTGGGGACATTCGGCATCCCGCAAGTTCAGCAGTTTTTCTAACATATTGCTGGGACGTGGGTACAATGTGCTAAATACCGGCATAAGTGGTGCCGATGTGCAGCAGTACGGATCGGTACTGAAGGCCTATTATGAAGAGTTGAGACCGAGCCTTGTGGTTCTGAACTTCTTTATTGGGAATGACGTGGCGCATTTTAAGAGACCGGTTGGTGTGCAACATCAATTGATGTATTGGTCCAATGCAGGAAACATCTACGCTATGCATAACGGTGTAGAGTTCAGTTCGTTGGAATCCGCTTACGAGAACGTGATGCGCAACATGCAGATCCCTGCCACCACACGAATAAATAGGCTTATGCGGAAAACGGTGATAACCACCTATCTGTGGGAGTTCATGGTAAATGAAGGTTTGATTGACCACCGTTTCTTTGTCGGAAAAGACTTTCCCGAAAAGGATATTACGAATGAGCTTTTGGCTCCCATTATTTCGTTTTGCGATAGTGTTCATGTACCTCTTATAATTTCCGTCATTCCGAAATTGGAAAAAGGTAAGGTCTTCGGAGCAGAGAGCGTGGATGGACTGTTTAAGGGCATAACCTACCACCAACCCCAAGTTTCTGCAGAAGTGTATAAGGAAAGCGATGGCCACTTCAATGATGCAGGCCATCTTTTGTATGCCGATCATCTGCAGGGGCTGATCGATTCCGTGATAGCGATCAATATTGGACCCTTGCAGGACTTACCCTTAAACACATCAGACCGTTGAACAAAATGGAAGACGGGCGTCCGGAGCTTTCAGTTGTTGTTGCCGTCCGAAACGATAACTATGGTGGCGACTTTGCTGAACGATTGCAGACCAGTATAGATTGGAACACCCGCTGGTTGGAACACTATCGTATCGCCACCGAATTCGTGTTGGTGAACTGGAATCCGCTGACGGAGCGGCCCGACCTGACCGAAACGGTACGTTGGCCGTTGAACAGGGAGTATGTGACTTACAGGATGGTGGAAGTTCCGGCCGGAATCCACAATAAGTATGTGGACCCGAGGGTGCGCAATACGGTACCCATGTTTGAATTCATTGCCAAGAATGCTGGCATCAGAAGAGCAAAGGGTAAGAACATTCTCTGCACCAATGCCGATATTCTCATTCATCCGAGGATATTTGAATTTTTGGCCCACTCACAGCTCGCTCCCGATACCTATTACCGGGCCGATAGGCTTGATTTCCGCAAAACCGAAACCCACCGTATTTCTGACTTCTGGCAGCACGGATTTGCAATATCCCTGAAGGGGTTCATGTACAGTCTTCGCGGACCTGCCAAACCTTTTCAGGTTCATCTTCTCAGAATATTGAATTCGTTCCGCCTAAGATGGGAACTGCTTAAGTTCCAGCATAGCAGATTGGCCGACAGACTGAAACTGAACGTGGTACGCGATAATGGTGCCTATCTTGCCCATTGTCTCAATTCGGGAGATTTTATGCTGATGCCGAACGGACTTTGGGATCGGATGAAGGGGTACCCTGAGTATACCCGCATCAGTACACATACGGACGCGATCTTCACCGTACTTGCCAATCAGCGGTATAGCGAAGTCGTTCTGCACGCCCCGGTATTCCATCAGGAACATGAGCGCAGGTACGCCTGGGATGACATCAAAAAAGACAGCATGTTTGAAGAGACCTATCGGCTGTTCGAAGACATATCGAATGAAGTGAAGGAGGGAAAAGATACCCACCGCTTTTTGAATACTGACGATTGGGGGCTTGCACACGAAGATCTTCCGTTAATTGAATGGTAAACTCCGAAGATATGGATCTGAGCATTGTGGCAGTAGGTAGAAATGACGATTATGGAGGCGATTTCCGCTTACGGTTACAGACCTTCGTACGTTGGACTTTCCATCACCTCACTGAAGCCCGAATAAGGTCGGAACTGATATTTGTGAATTACAATCCTGTAGATGGGTCTCCGATTGAAGATTTCATTGAATGGCCCCGTTCAAACCAATGGGTTGACGTACGCATCGTTACGGTACCAGGTCTCATTCATAAGGAAACGGTAGCTGAAAGCAAGGTGAAGGATGTGCCTGTTCTGGAATACGTTGCCAAGAACGTTGGCATACGAAGAGCCAGAGGTCGGTTCATCATGGCCATGAACCCGGACATAGTCATGAGCGAAGCATTGTTCCCGAAATTGAAGAAACTAAAAAAGGGCACCTATTATCGAGCCAACAGGTCGGATCACACCTTTGAAGGGGAACTGACCACCACATCTACCGTTTATGAACAGCTTCGGAATCATGTGCGCACCGTCTGGTTCAAAGGAAGCCATGAGGATTTCGAAAACTTCAGTATGAGCATGTACCTCAAGCAATGGGCAAGAAAATGGTTCGAGAACAAATGGCGTGGCAACACGGTTTATTTTGAAGCGGTACTCAACTATTTCTCGATTCCAGTTTACTATCACAACATAGAGTATAGGTTGCATTGCAACGCAAGTGGCGACCTGATGCTCATGCACCGAGACCACTGGGCGCAGCTGAAGGGATATAAGGAGAATTCGCTCATTTCGCTTCACGTGGATTCACTCATGGTCATTCAGGCGGCTTTTTCAGGCCTGCGCGAAAAAGTGTTCGTACCACCCATTTATCATAAACACCACGTTAGGAGATTCGATGCCATAGGAAAAGATGATTCCGACCAACGATTTGTTTATCAGCAGTTTAAGAATGATGTTGAAGCAATGGTCCGTTCGGGGAGACCTGTCATCTACAATACCGACAGTTGGGGGTTGGCAGCTCATGACCTGCCCGAAACTCTCACTTGAGTTTGCCCAAAGCGATTCGGCATGTCTGTTTGTATAAATTTGTGAGCTTATTTCAACCACAGTGCAGAACAGGTCCTATTATCTTTCGATAGTTGCCACCACGCGTAACGACAATCATGGTGGTGACCTGCTGAAACGCACATGCGCATTCATTCAAAGCGTTTATCATCAGTCCAAAAAATTTGATCTGCCGATCGAGCTGATCATTGTGGAGTGGAACCCCCCACATGATAAGCCTCTCTTGAACGAAGTATTGCCAAAGCCAGATGCAGATACCCGGGTAGACCTGAGAATCATTGTGGTACCGGCCCAACTGCATAATCGGTATCGGTTTGCCGATTCGCTTCCGCTTTATCAGATGATCGCTAAGAACGTTGGTATCAGACGGGCAAAGGGCGAGTTTGTACTCTGCACCAACATCGACATCCTTTTTTCGGATCTGAACTTTGAAATGTTGGCGGCAAGGAATCTGGAAAAGGGAAAGTTCTATAGGGCCAACAGATGCGACATTCCCAAGGACGTGCTAAAGTTCACTTCGCATGATGAGCAGCTGGACTATGCTTCACAGCACATTATCAGAAGACTGGGCAATTCGCCTGGACACGAGGCCATCAAAGGGCCTGACATCATTTACAAGTACGCGTGGGTTGCCACGCTGCTGAATAAAATGTTGATGTGGGTCTGGAAAAAAACGCATCCAGGTCAGTTTGCTCACTTTACCATAGATTTCATGGCCTGTGGCGATTACACGCTCATGAGCAGAGAGGATTGGTTGAGAATAGACGGGTATGCCGAACTCGACATGTATTCAATACATGTTGACAGTATGGGGCTGTGGTCTGCCTGTGCATTGGGTATGCAGCAGGTCATTTTCCCATACAGGGCATGTGTGTATCATATCGATCATGACAATGGTTGGGAATCTGATGACATCATTCAGACCATCCGGTTCATATCCGACAAACCAAGTTTAGACTATTCCATTGTCCATCGGGCAGGGATGAAAATGGTGGCCGATGGTAAGAATTGGGGATTGAACAAGCCTGATTGGGGTTGGGCGAATGAAGATTTTGACGAATACGTTTTTGAAGGAAGAGTTTAAGGATGGCCAAGAGAATAGCAGTTGTTGGAGTAGGTAAGTTGGGAATCTGTTTTGCCCTCAATTTGGAACGCTCAGGTTTTGAGGTCTGGGGTGTAGAAGCGAATAGCGAGTACTTACGATCGTTGACCGACAGAACCTTGGACAGCGCAGAGCCGGAGGTGAACGAACTTTTGGCAAGTGCCAAGGCGATGCACCTGACGGATAAGATTGAATGTATTGTTGAGAAAGACATTCGAGATATCTTCATAATGGTTGCCACGCCATCCATGGCAGACGGTGGTTATGACCATTCGCAAGTTGACCGCGTTGCCGATAAGTTGCTGGGACTTGCAAATGATGGGGTGCAAAGACATGTTTACGTTGGATGTACGACCATGCCAGGGTATTGCAATGCCCTGGCTAAACGACTCCAACCTCATGGCTATACCGTGTCGTACAACCCTGAGTTCATCGCCCAAGGTGCCATTATCCACGATCAACTTTATCCAGATCAGGTGTTGATCGGGGAGGCAACAGAGGAAGTAGGTCTTAGGCTGCAATCCATCTATGCGGCCATTGTAAAGAACGAACCCGTATACTGTCGTATGGATCCTTTGAGTGCTGAAATAGCCAAATTGGCCACCAATTGCTTTTTGACCACTAAAATATCCTTCGCCAACTCCATCGGAGATATGGCAATGGTCGCTGGTGCCGATCCTGACAAGATCTTGGCTGCAGTTGGTTCTGATTCTCGTATTGGCAGCAAATACTTGAGATATGGTTTCGGTTTCGGTGGGCCTTGTTTTCCAAGAGATAACCGGGCACTCGGAAAGTTCGGTGGAATGCTTGGTATGCCATTGCACCTCAGTAATGCTACGGATAAGGTCAATGATGAACACTTCCAGTTTCAACTCAATCAATATTTAAAAGACTATGCAGAGTCGGATCTGATCGTTTTCAATGGAGTCGCTTATAAGAAAGGTACGACCCAGATCACCGAATCGCAACAGTTACGGTTGGCCGTGGCCTTGGCGCAGGCCGGTCGTTCGGTGCGAGTAATTGATACCAAAGAGGTGGTTGACCAGATCGATGAACTTTACCCTGGCCTATTTGAGTTTGAAGAGACGGTTTCAAATTCATCAATGAACAACAGATAGGTGGCTTTTCTCAAGAACATCAGGGTGCAGGCCGCTCTTGTTTTCCTGATTGCAGTGCTGCAATATGCCAACACCGCCAATCATGATTACGCTTGGGATGATGCCATTGTCATTACCGAGAACAGCCGTGTCAAACAAGGACTGAAGGATATACCCGAACTTTTCAAGAACAAAAAGTCTAACGAAACAGAGAATCACTACGGTTACCGCCCCATTGCTCTGCTCTCATTTGCCACAGATGTTCAGTTTTTCGGGATGGATCCGCACGCTGCGCATAGGGTCAATATTTTCCTTTACGGACTTTTATCGGTTATCGTTCTTGTGTTTTTGCACAGACTGTTTCCGGAGATGGTGGCAGGTAATTTCCTTGTAGCTCTACTGTTTGTGGTGCACCCGATTCATTCAGAGGTGGTCGCAAACATTAAAAGCCGCGATGAAATACTGGCCCTTGGTTTCGGACTTCTTGGTCTAATGAGTTATGCGAAAGCCATTTCCGGTGGTAAATGGTGGCATTATCTGGTCAGTTTGCTGTTCATGGTACTGGGCTTCCTGTCCAAAGAAAGTGCCGTCACGCTCATTGGGGTTGCATTCATACTGCCGTGGGTGCTACTGGATCCGCAGGATCATCTTGGAAACCTGAAGAAGACCCTTCCACTATTTATCTTCCTGATTTTTGCTCTTGTTCTGCGGGCATTGGTCTACTCGGATCTGTTTTTCGAATCCAATGATTTTGAACTGCAGGAAAAAGGACTGTTTTTGGAAGATGGCTATGTTGGCAACCCGCTCTTTGCAGCTTCAACCTCAGAACGATTGGCAACGGCCGTCTACCTGGCCGGCTATTTCGTGTACCGCTTTGTTGTTCCATATCCTCTGGTACACGATTATAGCTACAGTCAGTTCGCGGTCCGTTCTTTCGGTGATCCGATGGTCTGGTTGGCAGCCATCGTACTTCTTGTCGCAGTTGTTGTTTCAATCCGTGGAGTTCTAAAGCGTAAACCTTACGGCATTGGCCTGATCATTTTTCTGCTCACTGGTTCAATTTACCTTCATCTGGTGCAGATAGCTCCCGATATCTTTGCCGAAAGATTCCTATTTGCACCATCGCTCGGATTATGTGTGGCTCTACTCAGTCTTTTCACATTCGAGGTTACCAAGAAGTGGAGTGGGGTGGTCATTCTGGTAGTTATGATTCCATTGTTCGGATATGGCGTTTATCGCAACAAGGCATGGAAAGACAACCGAACGCTCTTAGAGACCGACCTGCCGAAACTTGAGAATTGCGTGCGCGCCAACTACAATTATGCGCTTCTGCTCCATCGCGAGTATTATTCATTGCCCGAGCCGAAACGCCCAGAGGCTGCAAAGAAGGTACTCCACTATTATGAACGTACGTTGCAGCTCACCGATCGCCTTTTCAACGTGTATATCGATCTGGGGTCTGCCTACATGGAGTTCGGCTATCCGAACAAGGGCAAGGCTGTATTTGAGGCGGCCATCGAAGAGTATCCTGATCTTTCCATGCCTTACGTGCAGATGGGCAAGTATTACATGAGCTTTCAGGAATATGCCAAGGCCATTCCTTATTTTCAACACGCTATTAAGAACGGTAGTACAAATTCCGACTTCTATTACCTGTTGTCCATATGTCTTTTCAATTCCGGATGGTATGATGATGCAATTGAAAGATTGGAAACAGGAGAAAAGCTTGGCACCAGCTCTGCTTCCTATTTCGAGCTGATGGCCAAGCTCTACATGAAGGTTGGAGAAACGGGTAAGGCACTGAGTGCCATAGACCGGGGTCTGGCCATCTATCCGGGAAATGCAGGTCTTGTTGCGCTGAGGAGACAGATAGGCTCCTGACCCACGTGTTTGTTACCCCAATTTCATATTTAGGAAAGGAACAGACCTATCTGTTCCAAAAAGGATAAATTCGCTTGCAGAAACAGAAAACTATGTTAAAACGACTACTTGTGAGGGCTTCAGCCTTACTATTGATCCTGCTTCAGGTACACTCGAATGCATCATCTCAAACATATACTTACTCGTACACACCGGTCAGTTCGGTCTGTATCGATGCCCAGACACAAACTTTAGGAGGGGTTTCTCTGTCGCATTCTCAGTTTGCCTCGGGTTGTGCCATTTCTGATGTGGAGGTGGTGATACATTGGTCAAAAACGGGTGGTTCCTGTGCGAATCCTACCGGTACAGGGTGCTCTTATTTCAATGAGGTCAACTACAGGTTGAATGGGCCTTCCAACAATGAAGTTTTGGCTGTCAGTGCCTATGGTTCCACCAATGGGGGAGCCAGTACTTGGGGTGGCTGTCAATCTATTGGTTATGCTGTTGCCACCAAGTTCAGGCAGAACGGTTCCGTTATTCCTGACGACAGCACCCCGGCAACGGGAACATGGAAACCTGACGGTGGAAACCTGAATGATTACGTGGGAACTTCTGTTTACGGAAACTGGAGTCTCGATGCGGGTGATCAAGCATCAGGCGATCCGCTGCTTGTTTCGGGATACGATTTGAAGATCACAACCGCCACAGACAATACCGCACCTACTTGGACCAGTGTTCCTGGAAATATGACAGCGAATACAGCTTCTGGTCAATGCTATGCAGTTGTCAGTTACGATACTCCTGTTGCAAGCGACCTCTGTGGTGTAACTGTGCAGCGCATTGCCGGACCCGCAAGCGGTTCGCAATTCCCCGTTGGAACCACCACCGTAACACATCGGGCAACGGACACTTACGGAAATACGGCCGATCATTCATTTACCGTTACTGTTACTGATAATCAGCCGCTACAAATAACCTGTCCTTCGAATATTTCTGTCAATGCTCCTTCAAACCAATGTACGGCCACCGTTACCTATTCGTCCGCAACCGCGAGCGATAACTGCAGCTTTACCGGTCCGTCCCTTCTTTCGGGTCCAGGTTCCGGTTCGGCCTTTCCGGTCGGTGTAACCACAGTTACGTTCCGAGCAACTCAGGGCAGTTCCAATTATGACTGTTCCTTCACAGTAACGGTTGTAGATAACCAGAATCCATCCATTTCATGTCCTTCGGGAACGTTGAGTGCTGTTGCTCCGAGCAACAGTTGTGGTGCAAATATTTCCTATTCGATCACCGCATCAGATAATTGTTCTGCCACCATTTCCAGTTCAACCGGGCATTCGGTGAGTGGTGGAACCTTTTCGGTTGGAACAACCAATGTGAGCTTTACCGCACAGGATCCTTCGGGTAATCAGGCCAATTGCTCGTTTCAGGTTACTGTTACAGACGAGACCAATCCCCACATCACTTGTCCTTCCAACATGTCTGTCAATGCAAGTTCTTCGTGTGTCGGATCGGCCACCTGGAGCACGCCAACAGCAACCGACAATTGTTCCATATTGAGTGTCACGCAGACAGCTGGACCGAATCAAGGTGCCAACTTCCCACTTGGGGTTTCAACCGTTACATACCGGGCAACAGATGTGAACGGAAACACAGCTGACTGTAGTTTCACGGTTTCGGTCTCTGATGTTACCGATCCGACCATTGCCTGTCCCACACCAACTATCAACTACACAACCGGTGCCTGCGGAGCTCAGGTCATCTGGCAAAACCCGACAATCTCCGATAACTGTACACTTCCTGGAAATCCATTGAGTAGAACGGACAATGTTCCTCTAACGAGTGGAAACACTTTCCAGAATGGTTCTTACACCATTGGATATCAAGTGACAGACGGTTCTGGAAACACCGCTTCTTGCGATTTCAGTTTCACGATTGCGGACACGGAAGATCCTGAATGGGATCCGTGTCCTTCCAACATGACCGTGTCCACAGATGTAGATGTATGCGATGCGGTGGTCAATTTCTCGATCGATGCTCAGGACAACTGTACTGCCAACCCTACGATTACTCAAGTTTCTACTTTGGGCAATGGTGATACGTTCCCGCTCGGAACTACCACGGTCGAATATTCGGTGGTTGATGGTGCTGGTAATTCACCGGCAAACTGTGTATTCACCGTTACGGTGGAAGATACCGAGTTTCCTGATGTTGTATGTCCAACCTCAATTACCACCACCTTCCCGAACTGTGTATATCAATTGAATGACTTTACCGGAGCGAGTGGAATAGCTGACAACTGCGGATTGGCCTCGGTGGTTCAAACACCTCCTACGGGAACGCTGACGGGTGAGACCACGGTGCAGATCACCGCAACAGACAACTCCGGCAATGCAAGCACCTGTGCTTGGACCATCACTCCGTTCGATAACTCTGTTCCGGTTTTCACCAACTGTCCAACAGAGCCGGATTCGGTGGATGTAAATGCCATCTGCCAATACTTCGTGCCCGATTACTCCACGCTGAATGTGACGGACGATTGCAACTCGACATTGACATTCTCACAATCGCCAACTGCGGGAACGGTGCTTTCCTCAAACTCCACAGTGACTGTGAGTGTAACGGACGGAACGAACGTGGCAACCTGTGTGTTCGATATGCATCCGAAGGATGTGATCGCTCCGACCATCCAATGTCCACCGAACTCCACGTTGGCGGCAACTTCGGGCTGCGGTATGGTCATTCCAGCCTATTCGCTGCTTTCTGAAAGTGATAACTGCGATTCGAACTTGGATGTGACGCAGGATATTGTAGGTCCTGTGTCTGGAAACACCATCGTTACAATGACGGCAACAGATGATGCGGGCAATTCCACAAGCTGCTCATTTACTGTTTCTGCGGAAGACCAAACCGCACCAACGCTTTCTTGCCCGGCATCGGTAAGCAAGAATTTCAATGCCAACTGCCAGTACGTAATGGAGGATCTTACCAGCTTGGCCACATCCCTTGCGGACAACTGTTCTTCAACCGGAAACTTGGTTGTGAGCCAGAATCCATCTGCTGGAACTTCCATCGGTGCAAGTTCATCGGTTGTGGTTCTCACGGTAACTGATGAGGCTGGAAATGATGGCACGTGTCAGATCACACTCAACCTGAACGACAATACAGCTCCAGTTGTGGTCTGCCCATCGGCACAGACAGTGAATGTGGATGCGAGCTGCAACATCAGCTTGGCAGATTACACCAGTTTGGTGACAGCCACGGACAACTGCCCATCATTGAGCACGGTTACAGTTACGCAGTCACCTTCTTCTGGATCAACTTACAATCTGACCTCAAATTCTACGGTTGCTGTTACGATGACCGCTTCGGATGGAACGAATCAATCGGTTTGTACATTCAATGTGGTTCTGCATGATGCGATTGCACCGACCCTTCAGTGTCCATCAGATGTTGTGGTAACGGGAAATTCGAACTGCACTTTCTCTGCGGGAAACTATACGGGTCTGGTGAATGCACAGGCAGGTACTTCTGATAACTGCGATGGTTCGTTGACCTTTACACAGGTGCCAACGCAAGGGACAACGGTTCAGGGAACAACCACCATTACCGTTACCGGAACGGATGATGCCGGTAATTCTTCCAATTGTACGTTTGCCCTCATCGTTGAGGACAACACCAATCCGACCATCGTATGTCCTGCTACACAAACTGCGGTTGCAAACGCAAGCTGTCTGATCACGCTTTCGAGCTACGCTTATCTCGCAACTACGGATGACAACTGTGATCCGAATGTTACTGTAGAGCAAAGCCCTGCAGCCGGAACAACACACAATAGTGATGTGGTGGTGACGCTAACCGCAACAGATGTATCTGAGAATTCTGCTTCGTGTACATTCACGGTAATTCATGATGATCAAACTGCTCCGACCATCAGTTGTCCATCGAATCAAACCGTGAACGCGGATGCCAACTGCCAGTTTGCATTGGGCGACTACACCAGTGGTTTCGCTACAACTTCCGATAACTGCGATCTGACCATCGATGTGACGCAATCTCCATCATCAGGTACGACCCAAAGTGGTACTACACAGGTAACGCTTACGGCTGCGGATGATGATGGAAATACAAGTACCTGTACGTTCAATGTGACCCCTGTGGATAATACAGCTCCGGTAATTACTTGCCCGAGCGATCAGGTAGTGAGTTCTTCCATCGTGGGTTCGAACTGTGTCTTCCTCGTTCCAGACCTTACAGGAAGTGCAACCGTTACCGATAACTGCGACAATACGGTTACAGTTACCCAGTCTCCCGCAATCTCATCATCCATTACCGTCAATACGACTGTAACGCTTACGGCTCAGGACGACAATGGAAATACTTCCAACTGTACGTTCCAGCTCATTCTGAACGATAATTCGGCTCCAACCATTACGTGTCCGGGAGATATGACTGTGGATGCCGATGCAAGCTGTCAGTATCAGATTCAGGATTACGCCACGTTGGCCGTTGCCTCAGACAACTGCGCTGCCGAACCAACGGTGACGCAAGGCACTTCTCCGGCCATCGGAAGCACGATCGGTGTAGGTGTGGCTACAACCATTACGTTGACAGCAACGGATGATTCGAGCAACACGGCTTCGTGTACATTCGACATCACGGCCATGGATGTTACGGCTCCGACCGTGACCTGTCCTTCGAGCCCACAGACCATTGCATCGAATGTCAACTGTCTGGTATTCCTCACCGACTTTACTTCAAGCGCGTCATCGGTTGATAACTGCGATGGCTCGGGACTTGCCATCACACAATCTCCAGTTGCAGGTTCTGCCATTGGAGGAACTACGGTTGTAACGCTTTCTTCTTCCGATTCGGAAGGAAATATCGGTCAATGTACGTTTACGGTTCAGTTGGATGATAACACGCCTCCAAGCATTTCATGTCCTGCAACACAAACAGTTGCCACGGATGCAACCTGCGGTTATTCGTTGGCCGATTATACCACATTGGGAACAGCAACCGACAACTGTGATCTAACAGTTACGGTAACGCAAAGTCCGAATATTGGGGCGAATGTTTCTGGCACAACGCAGGTAACTCTTACTGCCACCGATGATAGCGGCAATTCTTCCACTTGTACATTCAATGTAGTAGGGGAGGATCAGGAAGCACCAACGCTTACCAACTGTCCTGCTGATGCTACGGTTTCCCTGTCTGCTTCCTGCACCTACACTGTGGGAAGTTACTCGGCAACGGTGAGCGATAACTGCGATGGAAGTCCGACCGTTAGCCAATCGCCATTGGCCGGTTCATTGATCGGTGGAACGACCACGGTCACCATCACTGCCACGGATGCTTCGGGCAATTCCGGAACATGCACCTTCGTGCTGACTCCAGAAGATGTCACGGCTCCGATCGTTATCGGTTGTCCATCGGATATTACCACAACGAACGATGCTTCCATCTGTGGGGCGGTTGTGACCTATTCGGCCATTACGGCCATCGATAACTGCGATGGAAATGTGATCCCGCAGTTGATAAATGGGGCGGCAAGTGGTTCCATTTTCCAAGTTGGAACAACCGCAGTTCTGTACACATCTACCGATGGGGCTGGAAATGCAACCGATTGCTCATTCAGCGTAACGGTAAACGACACAGAAGACCCGATCATCGTATGTCCTTCAAATATCTCGGTGAATGTGGATGCGGGCACATGCGGTGCAGATGTCACTTATAGCCTTCCTTCGGTGACGGATAATTGCACAGGTTCCATTACGCCAACATTGGAGGCGGGAATAGCTTCGGGTTCAAACTTCCCAGTTGGTACAACTACCAACACCTATCAGGCTGAAGATGAGTATGGAAATACTTCAACTTGCAGTTTCACGGTAACGGTTACGGACGATGAAGCTCCGGTCATCACGTGTCCTGCTGATATTACGGTTGATAATGACTCAGGCAGTTGTGATGCGGTTGTGACCTACTCATTGCCAACGGTTACCGATAATTGTACCTCACCGATAACGCCTGCTTTGGAGTTGGGACTTGCGTCTGGAAGCACATTCCCGTTGGGAACGACCGCCATTAGATATTCAGCTACGGACGCTTCGGGAAATGTAAGTCTTTGCTCTTTCTCGGTAACTGTTGAGGACAACGAAGATCCTGTCATCAGTTGTCCATCCGATACCAGCGTGAATGTGGAGCCAACGACCTGCCAGGCCGTTGTGTCCTATTCGGATGCAACCGTTTCAGACAATTGTAATCCTTCCATCACGGCAACGCTGCAGTCGGGTCTTGCAAGTGGTAGCTCGTTCCCGTTGGGAGATACCCAGATCACTTATTCTGCGGATGATGGCAATGGTCAGATCGTAACATGTTCGTTCACGGTGACAATTGTGGATAACGAGATGCCGGAGATCACATGTCCTTCCGATCAGACCGAGGCATACAACAACCTTTGTCAGTTGGCAATTCCAGATTACACAGCCTTGGTTACGACCAATGACAACTGTGATGCGTCTCCTGCACTTACGCAATCACCTGCGGCATCTTCTATCATTACAGGAACAACGTTGGTTACCATGTCTGTAGAGGACAATGCCGGGAACACCAACAGTTGTACGTTCACGGTAAGCGATTCGTCTCCACCTTCCGTTACCTGTCCAGGCAACCAGACGGTCGGTTCAGACATCAACTGTCAGTTCACATTGCCCGATTACACGCTCTTGTCTCAATCGAGCGATAACTGCGGTTCTACAACAATGACACAGTCGCCAGCCATTGGTGTGGTTGTGTCTGCACAGACAACCGTTACTGTAACCGCGGAAGACGGTGTAGGCAATCAGGCCTCCTGTACGTTTGAGGTGATTCTGATCGACAACATTGCTCCAAGCATCACGTGTATCGGAAATCAGCAGGTTTTCTACGATGCAAACTGTGAGTTTCAGTTGGCAGATTACACGTCTCAGGCATCAACTTCCGATAACTGCGACCTCAGTCCGACAATTACACAGTCGCCCGCTCCTGGAAGTATGCTTACTGGAACTTCGGTGGTCACGTTCACTTCAACAGACGATGAGGGGAATTCGGCCTCGTGTACATTCAGCGTGCTGCCCGTGGACAATATTCCGCCATCCATCACTTGTCCGTCCACTCAGATGGCACAGTTGGACGCCAATTGCGAATACATGCTTTCTGACTATTCATCTTCCGTGAGCAGCACAGATAACTGTAACGGTGCTCCCACGGTTTCTCAGTCGCCAGCGGTGGGTTCCGTTTTCACTACGAGCACCATTGTCACCATGACCGCTGTTGATGGAGCCGGCAATTCTGCAAGTTGTCTGTTCTTGGTGGAACCAGAAGATGCTATTGCGCCTGTTATCACGTGTCCGTCCGATGCAGAGGTCGATCTGGATGCTGACTGCGAATACGCGCTGGTTGATTTTACGAATCAGGCAACGGTTACTGACAATTGTTCTTCCAATTTCAATGTTTCCCAAAGCCCGATTGCTGGAACGGTGGTAACCTCAAATACGCTTGTAACCCTGACCGCGCAGGATGTGAGTGGTAATGCCAGCAATTGTACTTTCACTATCACGCCAGTTGATAATCTCGGACCAACAATGGTCTGTTCGGGAGACATTACCGTTTCATTCGATCAGAACTGTGCTTATGAGATCGGTGATTATGCAGGGTTTGCATCGGTAACTGATAATTGTTCGGGAACAATTGCTATCGATCAAAACCCGTCAACAGGAATTTTGGTTTACGCTTCGACCAATGTCGTTCTGACTGCAACGGATGCAAGCGGAAATTCAAGCACATGTAGCTTCAATGTCAATCCTACGGATGATGAGGATCCGGTCATTGTGTGTCCATCAGATCAGGATGTGGCATTTGGTAATTCGTGCAGTTTTGTGATGGCGGACTACACCTCTATGACCACCGCCACCGACAACTGTTCGGGCAATGTTCTTGTATCGCAAGACTATGCGGTAGGGTCATTTGTAGGAGATACGGTGCTGGTTACCATGACGGCCAATGATGGAAATGGCAATCAGGCCACCTGTAGTTTCTGGGTCAATCCTTCAGACATTACCGATCCGACAGTTACTTGTCCAACCGATCAGTTTGTTGAATTCGATTCGAACTGTCAGTTTGAAATGCCGAATTACAAGTCCATGGTGATGGCCTTGGACAATTGTCCGAATACGTTCATCGCACAGGCTCCCGAAGAAGGCACCTCCATCGGTTCTTCCACCTCTGTTGCGATTACAGTGACAGATGGTGCTGGCAATACTGCTCAATGTAGTTTCATGGTTATTCCATCAGATGTGAATGCGCCAACCGTCACCTGTCCTTCAGATATGGTTGTTGATGTGGATGCCAACTGCCAGTTCGAACTGGGGGATTACACCTCATCCGCTTCGGCTCAGGACAACTGCTCTTCCAACCTCACTTATTCTCAGTTTCCCCCAGCCACAGTGGTCATCGTTTCCACTACAACCGTAACCATTACAGCGCAGGATGATGCTGGGAATGAGGGGACATGTTCGTTCAGTATTCAACCAGAAGATAACATGGATCCGGTCATCACGTCCTGTCCACCGGATCAGACCGTAAGTCTGAATGCCAACTGCCAGTTCATCGTACCGAATTACAGCTCGCTTGTTTCCGGTACCGATAACTGCGATGCAACGTTATCGTTTCAGCAATTGCCTGCTGCGGGAAGCCAGATCAACGTGGCCGGAACCAGTCAGGTGGGAGTCGCACTGATTGATGATAACGGGAACTATTCAGCATGTCAGTTCAATCTTACAGTTGAGGACGCTACTGCTCCTGTGGTTGCGTGTCCATCAGATCAGGTGCTGAATTTGGATGGCAACTGCGAGTTCACAGTTCCGGACTACACCTCTCTGGCAACGGCAAGCGATGCTTGTGGAACCGTAAGCGTGACCCAGTCTCCAGCGGCAGGTTCAACCATCACATCTCAATTGAATGCAACTATCATTGCAACGGATGGTGGAGGCAATACGGCTTCATGTACGTTCTTGGTTGATGTTGTGGAAATGTCCGTGTCCGTTACTGGCACCGATGTCACCTGTTCGAACGGAAATGACGGTACCGCGATCGCTGTTCCCACAGGAGGAACAGGCCCATACACGCAGGACTGGGGTGGTTTCGATCCGAATGCCTTGGTCGCGGGTCAGTATTCCGTTACCGTAACGGATGCCAATGGTTGTGCTGCAAATGGTAGCGTTACCATCGGTTCGGGCAGTGCTTTCCAGATCACCATCGACCCATCTGGAGACATCGAGGTCTGTCCAGGGGAATCAGTGGTTCTGAGTGCCGGTGCCGGCTATGCGCAATACAATTGGAGTACAGGAGCAACCGTATCGAGCATTACGGTTACCAACCCGGCCAGCTACTGGGTAACCGTGGTAAATGCTAATGGATGCGTGAGCAATACGGATACGGTGAATGTGGCCTATTTTGCCTCGGAGACCCCTACCATCAGTTCAGGTACAGATGGTGTACTTTATTGCTCCAATGATACGGCCACCAACTATCAATGGTCGTTCAATGGAACACCGATCTCGGGTGCCACCAACTCTTGGTATTGCCCAACGCAGAGTGGAAACTATGTAGTAGAACTTACCGATGCCAACGGGTGTGTGGTCAGTTCGTTCACTTCAGAATACACGTATAGCGAGGATTCGCCTTGTGCCACAGGCATTGAAGAGTACGGCCTGAGCATGGAAGTATATCCGAATCCATCTACTGGTCAGTTCACATTGAGCTACACGTTGAGTAATGATTCGAAGTTGGAAATGGCTGTTCTGGATCAGATGGGGCGGCAGGTGATAGTCGGAGAACAATTGATGGGGTCGACCGGAAGGAAGATCATTGACCTTTCAGGAGAAGCTGACGGGGTCTATATCCTTCGTATGTTGATCAATGATGAAAATGTGACGCAGCGAAGACTTGTGCTGATCAAGTAAAAGATGCTCCAAGGAGAATAATGAAAGGCCACCCGCAACGGTGGCCTTTTGTTTTTACTTGTACCGCGCTTGCCGATGGTCGATGAAATGATGTGTCTCATGGAGGAAAATGGTATTTTCGTCTTTTACTTGTCCCAACCCTCTTGATACATGAATATTTCTTTACTCTCTCCATTTGTGAAGTTCTTACGTAAGCGAAAGCAAGGATCACAGCGTTATTTAGGATTTGTTTCCTTGGTGGCCATTATCTTACTGAACGTTTCCTTTGCTTTTTCCCAGACGGCAACCGTGACCCTTGATTACACAGGAGGTGGTTTCTGTCAACTTTGTGGAATTCAGGATTATCAGTGTTCATCCAACTCAACTGGTGGTTGGACACCAAGTAAAACATTCACTGATCCCCTTCCTGCCAACTCGGTGGTCACAGGAATCTCGTGTACCTATTATGCCGTCTGTGATGGTGGTTCATTCAATGTGCTTCTCAATAGCGCCACCATTGCATCTGGGGTTAACAGTGGTTGGAGTTGCGCCTGTAATAGCTGTTTCAATACAACGGTTTCAAGTTCCAGTTCCGCAGTTTTGAATGCGTACAACTATGGAGGAACCAACACTATCACAACAAACGTCTCTAATGGAGGTGTAGACAATGCCATTTGCGTTGATAGAATTGTAGTTACAATAAGTTATACGCCTTGTAATTACGCCTCTACTCCGTCTCTCTCTTGGAACCCGAACCCCGTCTGTGCGGGCAGCGCAACCAATCTACAGATCAGCGGAAATTTACATGACGCAACGCAATGGCAGGTTTATACAGGCAGTTGTGGTGGGACAACTGTAGGTGCCACTTCGGGCTCAAGTGTTTCAATTGCTCCTCCTTTCAGCTCTCAGTATTTTGTAAGAGGAGTGGGTGGCTGTGCCAATCCAAGTTCTGTTTCTATTTCGTGCCAATCGGTTGGCGCCCCTACAATCGATAACGTTGCTCCAACACCTCATTGTCAGAATGCAACAGTTACGCTTAATTCATCTGGTTCAGGTTCAGTTTCTGCAAGTAGCATCAACAACGGAAGTACTGATAACTGCTCAATTTCTACTTATTCATTAAACCAAACAAGTTTCAGCTGTAGCAACATTGGCAACAATACAGTTACCATGACCGTGACCGACAACAATGGTAATTCTGCAAGCTGCAATGCTACTGTGACGGTTCAGGACAATACCAACCCGACCATAAGTTGTCCAACCAATATTACCACCAATAATACGGGCGGTTCGTGTTCTAAGAATGTTTCTTATTCATTGCCTACGTATAATGATAACTGTTCGGCAACGCTCACAAGGACCGCTGGACCGGCAAGTGGTGGCTCGTTCCCGGTCGGCACCACAACGGTTACTTACAAAGCCACCGACCCATCTGGAAATAACGTGTCGTGCAGTTTCACGGTCACGGTCAACGATAATCAGAATCCAAGTATAACCTGTCCTTCCAATGTTTCGGTCAATGTGAACTCAGGATGTTCCGCCAGCGGTGTTTCGCTTGGCACGCCAACGGTTTCAGATAACTGTTCGGGAGTTACCTACACCAATAATGCAACCTCTACTTATTCGCTTGGCGCGAATACGGTAACATGGACGGCAACGGATGCTGCCGGAAATACGGCTTCCTGCAACCAGACGGTTACGGTGAATGATAATCAGAATCCGACCATTTCATGCCCGGCAACCGTTAGTGTGAGCACAAACTCTGGAACCTGCCATGCATCAGGAGTTTCTTTGGGATCTCCTGCTACTTCAGATAATTGCTCTGTTGCAAGTACCACCAAT
Source organism: Flavobacteriales bacterium (assembly GCA_016124845.1). Classification (NCBI taxonomy): domain Bacteria; kingdom Pseudomonadati; phylum Bacteroidota; class Flavobacteriia; order Flavobacteriales; species Flavobacteriales bacterium. The sequence continues at coordinate 16,702 of WGMW01000008.1, read as the reverse complement.
AACGCTCCTTCCAATATTCCGCTGGGTGCCAATACAGTTACTTGGACCGTGACTGATGGTTCTGGAAACACCGCCACATGTACGCAGACCGTCAACGTCAGCGATAATCAGAATCCTTCCATCACCTGTCCGTCAAATGTTTCGGTGAATGCGGCCAGCGGAACGTGTTCGGCAACGAGCGTCACCCTTGGTTCTCCAACCACATCGGATAACTGTTCGGTGGCCGGAACTTCGAATAATGCTCCATCAAGCTATTCGCTTGGAGCCAACACGGTTACATGGACTGTAACTGATGGTTCCGGCAATACGAGTTCCTGTAACCAAACAGTAACGGTTGTAGACACACAGAATCCGACCATTACCTGTCCTGCAACTGTGAGCGTGAACACATCAACAGGTGTGTGTACCGCTTCTGGTGTTTCTCTGGGTTCGCCATCTACTGCAGATAACTGTTCGGTTGCAACAACCGTGAATAACGCTCCGAGCACATTCCCGCTTGGAAATACAACGGTTGTTTGGACTGTTACCGATGGCTCTGGAAATACGGCCACGTGTAATCAAACGGTAACCGTGACCGATGGTCAGAATCCGACCATTTCATGTCCTTCTACTGTTACAGTGAATGCGGATGCCGGTCAGTGTACTGCGTCCGGTGTTTCTCTCGGCACCCCAACAGCATCTGATAACTGTGCGGTGGCTTCTACAACCAATGATGGGCTTTCGGCATATCCGGTAGGAAATACAACCGTGACTTGGACGGCTACCGACAATGCAGGGAATACAAACACATGTACCCAAACGGTGACAGTGATCGATAACCAGAATCCAACGATCAGTTGCCCATCGAATATCAACATGGTTGCTTCTTCTGGTCAATGCGGAAGGGTTGTCACGTTCGCAGCTCCGACCACTACGGATAACTGTACGGGACAGACATTGAGCCAAACGGCCGGATTGGCAAGTGGAAGCTTCTTTGCCGTTGGAACGCAGACATTGACATTTGTAGTTACCGATGCGTCTTCGAATACAGCCACATGCTCTTTCACGGTAACGATCACCGATAATCAACCTCCGGTATTCCTTAACTGTCCGATTGATTTTACGGTTGATTCTGATCCGGGATCGTGTGATGCGGTTGTGACCTATGTGAACCTTCTGGCAAATGACAACTGCGATGGTCCGGTAACACCAGTATTGAGTACTGGTCTGGCAAGTGGAGCCACATTCCCGATCGGAGATACGCAAGTAACCTATACCGCAACGGACGGTGCCAGCAATGTGGGAACCTGCTCGTTCACCGTAACGGTGGAGGATAATGAAGCTCCGCAGATGAACTGTCCTTCAGATCAGACAGTGACGTTCAACGCAAGTTGTCAGTACCAGATTTTGAATTACACAGGTCAAGTAGGTTTCCTTCAAGATAATTGTGACCCTTCGCCAGTTGTGACCCAAAGCCCTGCGGCAAATACGCTTATTACTGGTAGTACGGTAATTACCATGACGGCAACGGATGCAGATGGAAATGCGGCAAGCTGTACGTTCTCCATTCTTCCCAATGATATTGTCGATCCGACCATCATCTGTCCGAGCAATCAGCCGATCACTGTGAATTCCATTTGCCAGTTCACGCTGCCTGATTACACAGGAACGGCTGCAACGGACGATTGCGATCCATCGCCAACAGTCACGCAGACACCATCTATCGGTAGCATTCTTACCGCTTCTACAACGGTTACTTTGACAGCAACGGATGATGCTGGAAATACAGGTACATGTACATTCAGCGCATATCCTGCCGACAACACGGCTCCAACCATCAGTTGTCCATCAAACCAGCCAGAAGTATTCGGTTCGGGATGTCAGTTTGTGCTTCCGAACTATACAGGTTTGAGTTCAACTTCTGACAACTGTGACAATAGTGTGCTTGTAACGCAATCTCCGTCACCAGGAACTGCCATTTCCGGTGCTCAGACAATAACCCTTACGGCTGTTGATGATAACTCGAACAGCAGTCAATGTACGTTCAGCGTGCTTCCAGTTGATAATACGGATCCGACTGTTTCGTGTCCAAGCGATCAGAACGTGTCTTTCAATTCCCAATGTCAGTACACAATAGGTTCTTATGTTGCTTTGGGTTCTGCTTCGGATGACTGCGATGCAAGTCCTGTCATCTCGCAATCACCCGTTTCTGGAACTTCAGTGGGTGGTACAACTGCGGTTACCTTAACCGCCACAGACGCAAGTGGAAACACCGGAACATGTACGTTCAATGTAATTCCTTCTGACAACACCGGACCAACGGTTACCTGTCCTACCGATCAGACGGTTTCGTTCAGCGCTTCTTGCCAGTACACACTTTTGAGCTACACGGGTTTGACCACTGTGAACGATAACTGCGATGGATCGCCAACACTTTCGCAAAGCCCAACGGCCTCTACGGTCGTGACCGGAACAACAGTGGTAACCATTACTGCAACAGATGCAGACAACAACACCAGCACATGTACGTTCAGCGTTATTCCTAATGATGTGACCAATCCGACCATCAGCTGTCCTTCGAATCAGAATGTGAGCTTCGATGCCAGCTGTCAGCATTCTTTGGCCGATTGGACGTCTTCTGCTACCGCTGCCGATAACTGCGATTCTTCGCCAACAGTTACGCAAAGTCCTGCTTCGGGAACTACCATTTCTGGTCAGACAGCAGTTACATTGACGGTAACCGATGCCAGCGGAAACATCAATACATGTACATTCAATGTGATTCCGGATGATCATGTCGATCCGACAATTTCCTGTCCGAGCAATATTGATGTGAACTTCAATGCAGATTGCGAATATCCGCTACAGACCTATACTGGTTTGGCCACGGCTGCCGATAACTGTGATGCTTCGCCAACGGTTACACAGAGTCCCGCTACAGGAACAGTTGTTACCGCAACGCAAACAATCACGTTGACCGCAACGGATGATGCTGGAAACACCGCCACGTGTACATTCGATGTGATTCCAGCTGACCACACGCTGCCGACCATCACTTGTCCATCCAACCAAACAGAGCAGTTCGGTGCGGGATGTACGTTGAGTTTGCCTGATTATACTTCACTCGGAACGGCTGTAGACAACTGCGATGCAAGTGTTGCCATCACGCAGTCTCCAACTGCTGGTACAAGCATTTCTGGAGGCCAGACTGTTACATTGACGGCTACCGATGATGCCGGAAATATCCGAACATGTACGTTCAACGTGATTCCAGTTGACAATACTGATCCGACCATTTCCTGTCCATCCGATCAAACGGTTTCATTCAATGGGCAATGCCAGTATTCGTTGCTCAATTACACATCGATGGCAACGGCTGCGGACAACTGTACGACTTCTCCGACAGTTTCCCAATCGCCAATCGCGGGAACATCGATCGGAACAACTGCTACGATTACACTTACGGCAACCGATGATGCCGGAAATACTGCCACGTGTACATTCGATGTGATTCCATCAGACAATACAGCTCCAACCGTTTCGTGTCCTGGAGATCAAGCAGTTAGCTTTACCGCAAGCTGTAACTACACGCTTTTGACCTACACGGGCATGGTGAACGTGAGTGATAACTGTGACAGTTCTCCAACAGTCACGCAAAGTCCAGCGGCTTCAACTCCTATCACAGCTACGCAGACGATCACGATCACCGCAGAAGATGCGGATGGAAATTCGAATACATGTTCGTTTGATGTGATTCCTTCGGACAACATGAATCCAACGATCTCGTGTCCATCGGATCAGAACGTGAACTTCGACACCAACTGTCAATTCACATTGGTGGATTACACCGGTTCGGCCACAACGGGCGATAACTGCGATAGCAGCCCGACCGTGACGCAAAGCCCAAGCACAGGAACAATGATCGCTGGTCAAACGGCCATCACACTTACGGTTTCAGATGCTTCGGGAAACAGCAGTACGTGTACATTCAATGTGATTCCAGATGATAATGTGGATCCGACCATCGTTTGTCCTTCCGATCAGATCGTGAGCTCCAATGCCAGTTGCGATTTCTTGATCGTTGATTACACGGGTTCTGGTTCGGTTTCCGATAACTGTGATGTCAGCCCGAATGTGACGCAAAGCCCTGCTTTCGGAACGCTGATAACTGTTGCAACTAACGTGACGTTGACGGCTGAAGATGCCAACGGAAACACGTCTAACTGTACATTCCTCGTTACTCCAAATGACAACAACAACCCAAGTATCAGTTGTCCTGGAGACCAACTGGAGGATTTCGATACCAACTGTGAGTTTACCGTTGTCGATTACACATCTCTTGCAACGGCAACCGATAACTGTAGCGCTTCTCCAACCATCACACAGGACGTATCTGTGGGAACGGTGATCAATGGAACAACAACTATCACATTGACCGCTACGGATGGTGATTCCAATACCGCGACCTGTTCGTTTGATGTAGTTCCTGACGACAATACGGCTCCGACCGTTACCTGTCCTTCGGCACAGACAGAATCATTCAACAACAACTGCCAGTTCACATTGGTCGACTACACTTCCATGGGTTCTTCGAGCGATAACTGCGATAGTGGTCTTCCGATCTCTCAAAGTCCCGTGGCTGGGACCTTGATCGGTTCTTCAACTGTGATCACACTGTCTTCTACAGACCTTTCAGGAAACATTGGTTCATGTACATTCACGGTAACGCCAGAAGACAACACGCCTCCATCGCTGAACTGTCCATTGGATCAAACAGTTTCTGTGGATGCAAACTGCGAGTTCACTATGGTGGATTACTCGGCACTTGTGTCTGTAAGCGATAACTGCGATTTGGGACCATTCACTTTGACGCAATCACCAGCTTCTGGCGGAACAATCACAGGTCCGACCACGGTGACATTCTCTGCAACAGATGCTTCATCCAACACAGGAACATGTACGTTCCAGGTAATTCCTAATGATGACCAAGATCCGTCATTGACCTGTCCTGCAAATGCAACAGTTGATTTCGATACCAACTGCGAATTCAGCTTGGCAGACTACACGGCTTCAGCCACGGTGAGTGATAACTGCGATGCAAGCCCAGCACTCGTGCAGTCGCCAGCGGCAGCAACAACACTTACGGCAACCACAACGGTGAGTATTACTGCTACAGATGCATCAGGCAATTCATCTACCTGTACGTTGGTGGTAACGCCTCAGGACGTTACGCAACCATCGCTTACGTGTCCAACGACTCAGAATGTGAGCTTTACGGCTGATTGTGGTTTTGCGTTGGTGGATTACACAGGCTCGGCCACGTACGCTGATAACTGTGATGCCAATCCGTTGGCCACGCAGAGCCCAAGTGTAGGAACGATCGTCAGCGGAACTACTTCTGTGACCATTACCGTGACAGATGACGGTGGCAATACCAGTACGTGTAGTTTCAGCGTGGTTCCAGATGACGCGACCGATCCTACGATCGCCTGTCCAGGAAATCTGACCGTGAATTTCGATGCTTCGTGTGGATACACATTGGGTGATTACACAGGTTCGGCAACAGCGGCTGACAACTGCACAACCAACCCAACGGTAACGCAATCTCCATCATCTGGAACCAATATTTCTGCTCAAACAACAGTAACGTTGACGGCAACGGATGACAATTCGAACACAGCCAACTGTACGTTTGAAGTGATTCCAGAAGACCATACCGCGCCAACGGTTACGTGTCCATCCAACCAAACGGCTTCGTTCGGAGCGCAATGCCAGTTGAGCATGCCAAGCTACACAGGCCTTGCATCGGCTACAGATAACTGCGATGGCTCGCCAGTCATCACCCAAAGCCCAGTTACGGGAAGTGCGGTTGCAGGAGCAACCGTAGTTACCATCTCGGCTACCGATGCGTCAGGAAACATCGGCACATGTACGTTCACCGTAACGCCTTCTGACAATACCGCTCCAGTTCTTTCATGTCCTGCGGATCAGTTAGAATCGTTTGATGCCAACTGTCAGTTCACGCTTCCGAGCTATTCAACATTAGTGAGTGTAACGGACAACTGCGATGCGCCTCCGTTCTCACCAACACAATCGCCTGCTGCGGGCGTGGTGATCAGCGGTGCAACCACTATTACATACACGTTTACAGATGCATCTTCGAACACGGGAACATGTACATTCCAAGTGCTTCCGAACGATGATGTGGACCCGACCATCACTTGTCCAACTGATCAGACTGTAAGTTTCGATACGAACTGTGAGTTTACGCTTGCGGATTACACAGGAGCAACGGTCAGTGATAACTGCGATGCGAGCCCAACGGTGACGCAAAGCCCTGCCATTGGTGCTACGCGTTCCAGTACAACATTGGTTACGCTTACGGTAACGGATGATGCTGGAAACACGGCCACGTGTAGCTTCAATGTGGTGCCAGAGGATGCAACGGCTCCGACAATCGTTTGTCCAGCAAACGCTACGGTCAACTTCACTTCAGATTGTCAGTTCACGATTCCGGACTACATGGGTTCTGCTTCCATTGCAGACAACTGCGATTTGACACCTTATGTTACGCAGTCACCAAGCATCGGGACCATCGTTACTGCGGCCACTTCGGTCACTATCAATGTGATGGATGATTCAGGCAACACCAATAGCTGTTCATTTACGGTAACGCCAGAGGACAATACGGTTCCGACCATTATCTGTCCATCGAACCAAGTGGAAGACCTGAGCGCCAACTGCGATTTCACGGTTCCTGATTATACCGTGATGGCCAATGCGCACGATAACTGCGATGCGAATCTTCAGTTCGTTCAGAGTCCAGCGATAGGTGCAACCATCTCTGCCAACGCCACGGTCAATCTGACGGTGATCGATGACAATGGAAACAGCGCCACGTGTAGTTTCTCCGTAACGCTTGAGGACAACATCGATCCGACCATTACATGTCCTTCGGATATGACGGTGGATCTGAACGCCACGTGCCAATTCATTCTGCTGGATTATACTGGTTTGGCCACTACGGCAGACAACTGTGATCCAACGGTTGCTGTATCGCAATCTCCAAATGCCGGTTCGGTCATTGGAAGTGCCAACACGATCACACTTACCGGAACAGATGACGCTGGCAACACAGGAACATGTACGTTCACGGTAACACCGGAAGACAATACGGTTCCAACCATTTTCGATTGTCCGTCTGATATTGTTCAGGGAACAGATCAGGGAACATGCGGTGCGCTGATCACATACGCCACCATCACATCCATAGACAACTGTGCGGGAGTGATCGTTCCGACATTGACATCCGGTCAGGCCAGTGGAACCATTTTCTCTACGGGAACACTGACGGTTGTTTACACGGCCGATGATGGCAACGGAAACACAACTACATGTGAGTTTGACGTGACCGTGAACGATACTGAGGATCCGGTTGTGACCTGTCCTTCGGACATTACCATGAACGTAGCTGCAAACACGTGTGGTGCGGATGTCACGTATTCAACACCAACCGTTACTGACAACTGTACTTCTCCGATCACGCCTACGCTTGACGCGGGTCTGGCCTCCGGTTCCAACTTCCCGGTTGGAACAACTACGGTAACCTATAGTGGAGATGATGGCAACGGAAACACGGGCTCTTGCAGCTTCGATGTAACAGTGACTGACAATGAGGCTCCAGTTATCACATGTCCAAGCAACATCACGACTGACAACGATGCTGGAAGCTGTGATGCGGTGGTGACCTATTCTGCGCCAACCGTGACAGATAACTGCACGGGAAGCATAACACCGACACTTAGCTCCGGGTTGGTATCCGGTTCGTCTTTCCCATTAGGTACTTCTACTGTGGTTTACGCTGCGGTTGATGGTAGTGGAAACTCAAGCACATGCAGCTTCACCGTAACGGTGAACGATACGGAAGACCCTGTGCTGACATGTCCTTCAGACATTACGGCCAATGTGGCGCATTCTACATGCCAAGCAACGGTTACCTACGGAACACCGACCGTGGCCGATAACTGCGGTAGCGGCCTGGTTGCTGTACTCCAATCGGGTCCGGCAAGCGGAGGTTCATTCCCGTTGGGAACAACTACGGTGGAGTATTCTGCCAACGATGGCCATGGAAACACAGGAACGTGTAGCTTCACCGTAACGGTAACAGATAATGAGGCACCGCTTGTTACGTGTCCTTCAGATCAATTCGAGAATTTCGATGCGATCTGCCAGTTGCAGATTCCGGATTACACAGGTTTGTTGGTAACGACCGATAACTGTAACGGTACGCCTGCGGTTTCTCAATCGCCAACGGCTGGTACAACCATTTCAGGGGTTACAACTGTTACGTTGACAGCTACGGATGGAGCAGGAAATGATGCGAGTTGTACGTTCGATGTGATCGATGCAACGCCACCTGTGGTGGTATGTCCTGCCAATCAAGTGGTCGGTTCCGATATCAACTGTCAGTTCACGTTGCCTGATTACACGCTTCAGTCGAATGTGACCGACAACTGCGGTGGAGCAACGCTGTCGCAAAGCCCAGCTATTGGAACCATCATCAATACACAGACAACTGTGACGGTAACTGCTGAAGACGATTACGGAAATACCTCGACATGTAATTTCAGCATTACGCTGGAGGACAACATCGCTCCGAGCATTACATGTTTGGGCAATCAGGCAGTTGAGTTTGATGCAAGTTGCTTCTACGAGCTGCCAGATTACACAACGCAGGCCGGTTCTTCTGACAACTGCGATGGTAGTCCAACGATCACCCAGAACCCTGTAGTTGGAACGTTGATCTCCGGTTCGGTAACGGTTACGCTTACTTCGGAGGATGACAATGGAAACAGCACGTCTTGTACGTTCAATGTCGTTCCATCCGACCACACGCCACCGACAATCGTCTGTCCATCCGATCAAACAGTCGATTTCGATTCGAACTGTGCATTTGCATTGGCAGATTATACAGGTGATGGAACGCCTTCTGACAATTGCAGTACTACATTCACGGTCACGCAAGTGCCTGCGGCAGGAGTTTCGTTCACCTCCAACACGGTTGTTACTCTCACAGCAGCCGATCAAAGTGGCAATACAGGAAGTTGCGTCTTCTTGGTGATGCCAGAGGACAATATCGCACCAGACATTACCTGTCCGGCAGATATGGACGTGGATTTCGACCAGAACTGCGAATATGCGCTGACGGATATGAGAAGCTTGGTGACATCTTCGGATAACTGTTCAAGTATTCTGACAACAACTCAGTCGCCAGCGCCTCCAGCAGCCATCAGCACTTCCACCCAGATCACGATGACTGTGACGGATGGTGCTGGAAATGCCACCAGCTGTGTGTTCATGGTCAATCCTGCCGATCATACTGCTCCTGACCTGACCTGTGCACCAGATCAGTCGGTCTATTTCAATTCCAACTGTCAGTTTGAAATTCAAGATTATGCAGGATTTGCAACAGCTACGGATAACTGCTCTGGAACAATCGTGATTCAGCAGAGCCCAGCGGCTGGAACATTGGTCAGCGGTACCGCTCAGATCACCCTTTCTGGCGATGATGGAAACGGAAATATAGGCTCTTGTTCATTCAATATTACTCCAGCAGATACAACGTCTCCGGTTATAACCTGTCCTGGTGATATGCAAGTGACATTCAATGCCAACTGTGCATTCGAGTTGGTTGATTACACAGGACTTGCCACCGTTTCAGACAACTGCGCTTCGCAGATCATCGTAACTCAAGGACTCGGAGGCCAATCTGGTGGACAAGGTGGCCAGCCAGGAGATCTGATCGCGCAGACCGAGACCATCTTTCTGACGGCATCAGATGGCAATGGAAACGGATCTAACTGTTCGTTCCAGATCATTCCTTCGGACAATACTCCTCCAACGGTCACATGTCCTGCCGATCAGCAGGTTTCCGTGAATGCCAACTGCGAATATCAAGTGCCAGATTATGGCCCGTTGGTGCAGTATTCTGATAACTGCGGTGTTGTAAGCGGTTCACAGTCACCAGTGGCCGGTAGCACCATTTCGGCAGGAACCACGGTAACCATAACAGTGGAAGATGCATTTGGAAATGATGCCACCTGTACGTTTGATGTGACTCCGATAGATGATGTGGATCCTACCATCACATGTCCATCAAACCAAACGGCCGATCTGGATGCCAACTGTCAGTTCCTGTTGCCGGATTATACATCAATGGCCACCACGGCCGACAACTGTGGGTCAACGGTTTCGGTATCGCAATTCCCACCGGCAAGTACCTTCATTCTTTCAAGTACTGCCATAACACTTACTGCTGATGACGGTAATGGAAACACCGCCACATGTTCGTTCGCGGTGCTACCGCAGGATGTGACCGATCCGGTTATCACGGTCTGTCCATCCAACCAGACAGTTGCCCTGAATGCTAACTGCCAAGCTACATTGGCGAACTACATTGGTGATGTGGAAGCTTCGGATAACTGCGATGCCACACTTCAGATAACGCAGGTGCCGGCAAGTGGAACTTCGCTGACCGCAGGAGGCGTTCAAACAGTAACGATCACTGTTGCTGATGATGCCGGTAATTCGGTCACTTGTGAATTTGATGTGACATTGGAGGACAGCACAAACCCAACGGTCACATGTCCGGCCGATCAATTGTTGAACCTGGATGCCAACTGCGAATTCACGGTTCCAGATTACACGGCCATGGCAACTGCCAGCGATGCATGCGGAACAGTTACATTGACACAATCGCCCTTGGCTGGTTCAGCCATCACGTCTCAGTTGAACGCGACCATCATTGCAACGGATAACAACGGCAATACGGCCACGTGTACCTTCTTTGTGGATGTGGTGGAGATGTCTGTTTCGGTTACCGGAACCGATGCCTCGTGTGCGAGCGGAAGCGATGGAACAGCTACCGTCACAACAACGGGCGGAACGGCTCCATACACACCGAACTGGGGCGGATTCGATCCGAATGCGTTGGCCGCGGGATCTTACTCCGTAACAGTTTCAGATGCCAACGGATGTACTGTTGTCGGTAGCGTGGTGATCGGTGAAGGTGCACCATTCGAGATTCAGATCGATCCTTCGGGCGATGTTCAGGTTTGTCCAGGAGATGCAGTTGTGTTGAGCGCTGCAGCTGGTTATGCGCAGTACAACTGGAGCACAGGGGCTTCTGTTCCAAGTATCACGGTCTCAACTCCGGCCACCTACTGGCTGAGTGTGGTCAATGCGGATGGTTGCGTGAGCAACACGGACACGGTGTATCTATCATACTATGATGTGCAGAATCCGACCATCACCGCAGGTTCCGATGGTGTGCTTTATTGCTCAAACGATTCAGCCGTTTCATACCAATGGTCGCTCAATGGAGCTCCGATAGCAGGTGCCACAGAGTCATTCTACTGTCCTACTCAAAGCGGTAACTACACGGTTCATCTGGTAGATGCCAATGGTTGTGAGCTCACCAGCTTCACGTCTGAGTACACGTATAGCGATGATTCGCCATGTGCCACAGGTATTGAGGAATATGGATTGACGATGGATGTGTTCCCGAACCCATCAACCGGTATGTTCACGGTCAATTACTCGTTGGACCATCAGTCTAAAGTAGAGTTGGAGGTACGCGATCTGCTTGGTCGCCAAGTGGTTGAAATGGCGCAGCTGCCTGGCCTCAGCGGCCGATATATGCTGAATCTTTCTGCCGAGGCGGATGGCGTTTACATGCTCCGCATTGTGGTGGATGGCGAAAGGAGCATTCAGGAAAGATTGGTGCTTGTGAAGTAATTCTGAACTGAAAAAGTGGAAGCCCCGTTCATAACTAATGAGCGGGGCTTCTTTATTTCCGACCACACCATTCTACCTTAGACCCAAATTGCGGTTATGAGGAGCGTTCTCACATTCATTCTCAGTTTGTCCGTTGTCGCCACCATGGCGCAGACAAGACCCGAGATCCATTGCAAACATTTCTTCATGGGGTTTCCGTACGGGGCTCCAGCAACCAATGATCTCATCTTTCACGACATCTACGTGCTGAGCAGTAACGATGACACCAAGTTTGCCGATTGGGTCGCATATCGGCTAACTGTGCATGAAGTGGATGGCGACCTCGGACTGGAGCGCAACTGGCACTCCGAAGAGTGGTTGGATGATGATGAGACCTTGGAAGCCTCTGATTATTCAGGAGCCAATGCGGCACAGGATTACGAGCGCGGACATCAGGCTCCGTTGGGTTCGTTCAAGCATTCGCTGGATGCCTCGCAGACGAATCTACTTAGCAACATCACTCCCCAGAAATCGGATCTGAACCAAGGTCCGTGGGTGAAGTTGGAGAATGCCGTGCGCGAGCTGGTGCTGAAGCACGGAACGGTTTACGTAATGACCGGTCCGCTTTACGAACGGGATATGCCGCCACTGCCAAAGGCCAACGAGGAGCACAAGGTACCCAGCGGTTACTGGAAAGTGGTGATTCTGCCAACGGGCAAATCCACATTTGAACATGCAGCTTTTATCATGGATCAGAACAGTGGGCGCAACGATGCGTTGGTCACCAAAGTGGTAACCATTGACGAAGTGGAGAAACGCAGCGGCCTTGACCTGCTTTGGGAGTTGAAAGATGCAGAAGAGAATACAGTTGAGGCCGACAAGAACACGGACTGGATAAACACCTGGGCGAACTGATGAAGGTGACCCTCTCACATAACGGAAAACAGTACACGGCCGACCTTGCCCAAGGTATCGACCTGTCCATTCCTGTTTCGGTGGAAGGGAAGCTGAACGCTTATTACGCCAAACCCGTTACCATGGAACCCTACGTGATGGGCGATTGGGTCGGGGCGGTGGAGAAAGGTGCTTCGGTCAATTACCGCGACATCTTCTTCAACCCGCATGGCAATGGCACGCATACCGAATGTGTCGGTCATATCGACAAGGAGGTTTTTAGTGTGAACCAGTATTTCAAGCAGTTCCATTGCGTTGCGCAACTTATCACGGTCCAACCGAAAGAGATGCCTGGTGGCGACAGGGTGGTGATGCCTGACCAACTTCCAGAACTGACCAGAACGGACGCCATCATTATCCGAACGCTACCGAATGACGAGAGCAAGCACAACCGCATGTATTCGGGAACGAATCCGCCTTACCTGCATCATGAGACCGTGGCAAAGTTGGTTTCAAACGGTTGCCGCCATCTCATACTCGACCTACCCAGTATCGATAGGGAAGAGGATGGAGGCAAACTGCTCGGTCATAAGGCTTTTTGGAACTATCCCGAAGCGCCTCGGATGGATTGCACGGTAACCGAGTTGGCGTTCATTCCGCAGGAAGCGAAAGATGGCCTCTACCTGCTCAATCTGCAGGTTGCTCCTTTTGAGAATGATGCTGCTCCGAGCCGGCCTGTGATTTATGTTCTGAATGTCTGTACTTAATGCAATATTGATATCGGTATCGATGCTTCTGTGCAATAGTGTGGTTGCACAAGTAGATTCCACCCTCACATCGCTATTGGATTCTATGGTTGCGGAAGACCAGCGATGGAGAGGTATTTCAAGGGAATTGGAAAATGGTAGAGAGGTTGGATTTGATAAGGAAACAGTTTCAAGGAACATGCAACTGACCGATAGCCTGAACGGTTCAGTTATAGAAGCTCTGTTTCACAAGTATGGATTTCTCGGATATGATAAAGTGGGCAAAGAAGGCTGCACAAGGTTTTGGCTTCTGGTTCAGCATCAGGATAAGGACGTGGAATTTCAAGAAGCGGTACTTCAACAGATGAAGATTGAGGTAGATAAGGGAAATGCCCCTGCTCTTAACTACGCATACCTTTTTGATAGACTGGCCATCAACCGTGGAGAACAGCAGACCTATGGTACACAGGTAACGTTAAATCCTGACAGTACCTCTTTTGAACCAAAACCCGTAATGGATCGGGAGGGTTTGAACGAACGGAGAATGGAAGTAGGACTTCCTTCAATTGAAGACTATATAGAATTAATGAATACTCGCTATTTCGGTGCGTTGAAGGAGCATTGAACCTGTTCGTATATTCGTATTGATCCGTAATCAGTAACCCATGAACATCGAAGAACTCCGCGAATGCTGTCTGAACCTGAAAGGGGTGGAGGAGGGTTTTCCGTTCGATGAATCCACGCTGGTTTTTAAGGTGATGGGAAAGATGTTCTGCTTGGCAGCGTTGGAGAACAATCCGTTGCAGTTCAATGCAAAATGCGACCCCGAAAAGGCCATCGAACTGCGCGAGGAATTCTCGGGCGTACGGCCCGGTTACCACATGAGCAAGAAACATTGGAACACCGTTGTATTTGACGGTTCCATTACCGATGAGCAGGCACGGCAATGGGTGCTGGACTCATACAACCTTGTGGTTGGTAGCTTGCCCAAAAAGACGCAGGAAGAATTGGAGAATAGCTCGAATGATGATATGCAAAGCGATGCTTAACGAGTTATTGAGTTATTCGGTTATTGAGTTATTTAGGGTACTTGTACATCGAATTCGGATCACTCAATAACCAATAACCAGTAACAAACCCACCCACCCTTCCGTGTAGGAAAGCAGACAATCACCATAGACCATGAAGAATTTTGTAAGACGTGCGTTCGGGTATTTCCTGCAAGGGCTGTTGTTCATCATGCCCATTGCGGTCACCATTTTCGTTATCGTGTGGTTCGTTACGCTGCTCGATGACCTCTTCGAACCGCTCTTCTCCGAACTGCTTCCGTATCATATCCCCGGCTTCGGACTGCTGTTCTCCTTTCTGTGGCTGGCCATGCTGGGCTACCTCATTGCGCATTTAGTGTCGCGGTCGGCTGTGGCGTGGTTCGATGAACTGATGAAACGCGCCCCGCTGGTCAAGGTCATCTACTTTGCGGTAAAGGATCTCATAACCGTTTTCTTCGGGAAGGAGGATAAGATGGGCAAGCCCGTAAAAGTGTTGGTGCAGCGCGACCCCGAACAGTACAAGTTCGGTTTTGTAACCCGCCACGACCTCAAGGATCTCAAGCTCTCCGAAGATTACATCTCCGTCTATTTCCCGTACTCGTATGGCGTTATGGGTAACCAAATGGCTGTGCGCAGGGAGCACGTGGAGTTTCTCGATATGCCTTCTACCGAAGTGATGAAATTCATCGTTTCAGGCGGGGTGGTGCAGCAAAGTGAGAAGAAGAAGTAGGGATTTAGCTGCTGTTATAGGTCGCTTTTATTGGTTCTGAACGGAGTTCAGTAAGTAAAATCATAATGTCTTGGTCATTTTATAGTTTACGATTTCAACGCCCTTGATAATGTTTGTCTGTGGTGTTATTATTTTAAACCCCTTTTTCTCAAAAAACCGTCTTGCTGTTTCGCTTACGTCTGAATTTAGAATAGTTGCATTTCGCTTAATTGCTTCTTTTTCGATTTCTGAATAAAGTCTGTCGGCAATACCTTGTCTCTGGTAGTCTTTGTGAACATATAAAAAGTCAAAGTAGTCGTTATTCTCCAATGAAGCGTATCCGACAATTTTATTGTCAAGCTCTGCAATAAGAAAATATTGTGAAGTCAATTTGTCTGTCCAACGTTGAGTGTTTTCAATGGAAGAAGTCCATACCTTAATTTGTTCTGGCGAATAGTCGTCTTTGCAGATTGTCGAAATGGTGTCCACAAACATTTTCTGCATCTCTGTCAAGTCGCTAAGTTTTGAAAGTCTAATTGATATTTTCAAATTGTTCATTGTTTGTTTTATTGTCATCCTTAAATGCCTTATAACTGTTTCCGCTCAAGATAATGCGTTAGGTCACTTCGAGTGCGCGTAGCGCGTATCGAGAAGTGTGTGGTTAGCCTTCCCACAGTCCTCGATACGATCAAAGATCACTCGGACTGACCCGCGCACGGACAGCGCAGAACCGAACCGAGACCGACTGACGTACCGTCCCACGCAATGATTTTAGGCATTGTTGGCGTGTCGATGTTTTATTTAAAAGCTGGGGCATCCAATAAATGGTCGATTAACTTCGAATACAAGACGTTCATCTTGAGTGTAGATGTAATCAGTCCCTTCATAATTTCCACGATAAACAACTGTCCTGTAAAGCTTCTTAATCCACTTTTTTTCAAAGGTCGAATAAACGGAAACCAACCCACGGTCGATTAGAAATTTGACTTTGAATTTAAGTGAGTATTCATCCCAGTTCTCTCCTCCAGCACGTTCCGTTCTGTCTGCAAGTTCACTAAAAGTCAATGTGTCCGCTGGTAATCTGTCAAATGGAAAAACGAGTGATGTGTCACTCTGCGTTATGTCAACGAAATTGAATGTAATGATGTGGTTTCCAGATTTGAAACTTACCAATTCATCGTCCGAGATGTCCTTCATTCTAACAACCCCTGACTTTTCGCCATTCAAGCTCCTTTTGTCGATTTGACCAGATGCACTTAAAGTGCAGAACAAGAATACTCCTGACAATATGAATGATAGATGCTTCAATTAGTTTTCGCAATGCACGCCAACGGTGCGCCTAAAAGTATTGCGTTTTGAAACTACTGAGTTTTCGAGATACGGTAACGCAGCAGAATGAAACTGAGCCCGACTGACGTACCGTCCCACGCAATACTTTTAGGCATTGTGCCCGTTGCACAACCCAAATATACCTGTTGAAAACTCAGTTTTCCATGATCTTGACTTTTTGCGCGGTCGGTCCGACCTTCGGTAGATGCAAGGCAAGAAGA